>JADCGK010000131.1 GCA_020249045.1 Azospirillum sp.
ATCTTGGGCACCACACTGGTTCCCATCGCGAAGGGTATCCGCGATGCCGAAGGCCAGACCGTAGGCGTCGTTTCCGTCGGCCTGAGAATGTCCATGATCCAAGCCGCGTTGGCGCCCGCGATACCGACGGCCGACGCGCGGTCAAGGTTATGGCGTCGCGACGGGCTTTTGCTGGCGAGTTCGGCCGACGACGCCGTCGAGATCGGTAGGTTTTACCCAGATCTTCCGATTTTCTCGGCCAAGGAGGCCGGATCCAGCGGCACGTTCGTGGCCCATTCGCCGTTGACCCGAGAGGTACGCTTGTCGGCATGGCGGGACGATTCCATCTATCCGTTCTTCGTGTCGACCGGCGCCAATCGGGCGAAGCTTCTGGAGGACGATTATCTCCAATCGCTCGGCCTCGCGGCCTTCGCGTGCCTTGCGTTGGCCCTGCTGCTGTTGACGGTCGTTCTGGTCGACCGGGAACGGCGCAACACGTCCGCTGCGTTGGCGGAGAAGCAGAAGGCGCTTCAGATCAAGACCATGTTTCTTGCGAATATGAGTCACGAGTTCAGAACGCCCCTGAACGCGATTTCCGGGTACCTGCAAATGCTCAAGATGGGGGTCTACGGCGGGCTCGACGCGCGGCAAACCAAAGCCATCGACGACGTTTCCTTCGCGGCGGGCCATCTCGCCACCTTGACGGAGAATTTGCTCGATCTGTCGCGGATCGAAGCGGGCCGGACAGTGCTCGAGATCGAGGACGCGGACGTTGGCGCGTTGATCGGCGAAGCGAGCGCGCTGGTCGCACCTCAGGCGTCTGCGCGCGACGTGCGTGTGGAAGTCGTCGGTGGCGGGGAACCTTTGCCCAAGGTCAGATGCGATCCCTTGCGTGCCCGCCAGGTTCTCGTGAACCTTCTCGCCAACGCGGTACGTCACAGTCCCCCGGGTGGTGTGGTCAGCGTCGAAGCGAGCACGCCAGCGGGCGCGACGGTACGGATCGTCGTGATGGATCGGGGACCGGGCTTCGGTCCGGGGCCGCTGGATCGCTTCTTCGAGCCCTTCGCCAGCCGCGACCCATTCGTCACCCATAAAGGCGGGACGGGTCTTGGATTGTCGCTTTCGCGCGCCTTGGCGCGCGCCCAAGGTGGCGACGTCACGCTCGCCAATCGCGACGACGGCGGTGCGATCGTAGCCTTCGATTTGCCCGTCGCCCCCTGAATCGGCCGTCGGGCGTCAGCCGACGCGCAAGTTCCGCGCATGGTGGTCCAGATGTTCGGCCACGAAGCTTTGGATGAAGAAATAGCCGTGGTCGTAGCCGGCGTGGCGGCGCAAGCGTAGCCGCTGACCGCTCGCCGCGGCCGCCGCCTCCAACCGCTCGGGCATCAATTGCTCGGCCAGGAACTTGTCGGCCAAACCCTGATCCACCAGGATTTCGCCCGCGAAGGGTTTGGCGCGCATCAACGCGCTCGCGTCGTACTGCGCCCAGGCGCCTCGATCCGCGCCGAGATAGCCCGAAAACGCCTTGCGACCCCAGGGGCAGTCCATCGGTGCGGAAATCGGCGCGAACGCCGAACAGGATTTGAACCGGTCGGGCCGGCGCAGCGCGGCGACCATCGCCCCGTGCCCGCCCATCGAATGCCCCATCGTCCCCCAGCGCGCAGGATCGACCGGAAAATGCGCCTCGATCAACGCCGGAAGTTCGTCGGTCACATAGCTGAACATCCGGTAGTGATCGCGCCACGGCGCCGCCGTCGCATCGACGTAAAACCCCGCGCCGCGCCCGAAATCCCACATCTCCGAGTCGCCCGGCAAATCGGGACCGCGCGGGCTCGTGTCGGGCATGACCAGCACCAAGCCTGCGCGCGCGGCCGCTTGCTGTGCGCCGGCCTTGATCGCGAAGGTTTCCTCGGTGCAAGTCAGCCCCGCCAGAACCAGAACGGCGGGCAAGCGCGCGCCGGACGCGTTGGGCGGCATGTAGACGCCGAAACGCATCGGCCCCGCGCAGGCGGACGATTCGTGGCGGTGGAAGCTTTGCGTGCCGCCGAAGCAGGCGTGCGCGGCCAGGGTTTCCATGGCGTTCAGTAGGTCAGGACGGCGCGGATCGACTTGCCCGCGCGCATCAGATCGAAGCCTTCGTTGATCCGCGCGTGCGGCATCACGTGGGTGATCAGCGGATCGATCTTGATCTTGCCCTCCATGTACCAGTCGACGATGCGCGGCACATCGGTGCGTCCGCGCGCGCCCCCGAAGGCCGTTCCCTTCCACGTGCGGCCGGTCACCAGTTGGAAGGGCCGGGTGGCGATCTCGCGCCCCGCCCCGGCGACACCCACGATGACCGAAACGCCCCATCCGCGATGGCAGCATTCCAGCGCTTGGCGCATCAGCGTGACGTCGCCCACGCACTCGAAGCTGTAATCGGCGCCGCCCTTGGTCAATTCGACCAGATGCGCGACCACATCGCCGCCCAGCGTCTTGGGGTTCACGAAATGGGTCATGCCGAATTCGCGGGCGATCGCCTCGCGCGCGGGGTTGATGTCGACGCCGACGATCATGTCGGCCCCGGCCAAGCGCGCGCCCTGGACGACGTTGAGCCCGATGCCGCCCAGACCGAACACGACCACGTTCGCCCCCGGTTCGACCTTGGCGGTGTTGATGACCGCGCCGATTCCCGTCGTCACGCCGCATCCGATGTAGCAAACCTTCTCGAACGGCGCGTCGGGCCGAATCTTCGCGAGCGCGATCTCCGGCAGCACGGTGAAGTTCGCGAAGGTCGAGCAGCCCATGTAGTGCAGCACGGGGCCGCTCGAGCACGAAAAGCGGCTGGTCCCGTCGGGCATCACGCCCTTGCCTTGGGTGCCGCGGATCGCCGTGCACAGATTGGACTTTCGGCTCAGACAGGTTTTGCACTGCCGGCATTCGGGCGTGTAGAGCGGAATGACGTGATCGCCCTTGCGCAAGGTCGTCACCCCGGGCCCGACGTCGACAACCACGCCCGCGCCTTCGTGGCCCAACACGACCGGGAATTGGCCTTCGGGATCGGCGCCGGACAGCGTGAACTCGTCGGTGTGGCAAATGCCGGTCGCCTTGATCTCGACCAGAACCTCGCCCTCCTTCGGCCCCGCCAGATCGATCGTCTCGACGACCAGCGGCGCATTCGCCTTGTAGGCGACCGCGGCACGAACCTTCATCGCGTTTCCCCCGTTTGTATGCCCGAGCGCGACGACGATAGAACAATCGCGCGCGCGCGCCAAAGGAAAGGCGCTCAGCGCGCCGCGAGGCGCGCGGCCAGGGCCGGCGAAAGCCCGACGCTGTCGATTCCCGGCGCGCCGGCGGCGCTCGGCCGGGGGCGGACGAGCGCGTCTTGGATCGCCGCCATTCCCGCTTCCAAGCCGTCGATCAGCGGCACCGGCACGCGCGGGCGCAGACGCGGCGCAAGCCCCGCCAAGCCCGCACCGCCCAGGATGACCGTTTCGGCGCCGTCCTCGGTCGCGCAAGCGGCGCACGCGCGCGCGAGCAGGTCGAGCGAACCTTCCGGATCGCGCGCGATATCCGCCCCCGTGGGCGCCACGGTGCGGATGGAGGCGAGGGCGTCCGCAGCCCCGGCCAGGGTCACGCTTTCGCGCAGCATCGCTTCCCACAACGCGCCGCCGGTGACGATGGAAAAGCGCCTGCCGACGGTCGCGGCAAGGCTCGCCTCGACCAATCCCACGACGGGTACGGGCGACAATTCCTTGATCGCGGCGAGGCCCGGATCGCCGAAGCAGGCGAGCAGCACGCCGTCGATCCCGTCGGCGTGACGCGCCCACGCGTCGAGTGCGGCGTGTCCGGCGACGGCGAAGGTCGCGCGCGAGGCGATGTAACGCCCGCCGAAGGCGCCGGTGACGGGTACCAGTTCCGTGCCGGGCCGCGCGAGCTTGGCGGCTTCGCGCGCCACCAGATCGGTGATCGACGGCGAGGCGTTCGGATTGAGCAGCAGGATACGCATCGTCGCGCCTATCCGCGCGCGAAGGGCGCGATCGTCACGCCCGCGGCGGTCAATTCCGCGCGCACCGCGCGCGCCATCGCGACGGCGCCGGGCGAATCCCCGTGGATGCAGACGGTGTCGATGCCCAGCGCCATCTTCTTCCCGCCCGCGCCCACGATGGCGCGTTCGCGCACCATGCGCACCACGCGTGCTGCGACTTCGACGGGATCGTGCAGCACCGCACCCGGCTTCTTGCGCGACATCAGCGTGCCGTCGTCCTCGTAGGCGCGGTCGGCGTAGATCTCGCGCGCCAGCGGCAGGTTGGCCGCTTCGCCCGCCGCTTCGAGCTGGGTCAACGGAATGACGACGAAAACCAGCGACGGATCGACGGCCTTGATCGCGCGCGCCAGCGCCTCGGCGATCGTCCGATCCGTCATCGCCATGTTCGACAGCGCGCCATGCGCCTTGACGTGCGTCACGTGATGGCCGGCGGCCGTCGCGATCCCCTGCAACGCGCCGATCTGATAGGCGATCAGCGCCTCGATCTCCCGCGCCGTCAGCCCCAGGATCTGGCGCCGTCCGAAGCCCTGCAGATCGTGGAAGCCCGGATGCGCGCCGATGGCGACGCCGCGTGCCTTCGCCGCTTCGCACGTCGCGCGCATCGTATCGGGGTCGCCCGCGTGGAAGCCGCACGCGACGTTGGCGGAGGTGACGATGTCGAGCATCGCCCCATCGTCGCCCATGTTCCAGGCGCCGAAGCTTTCGCCCAAATCGCTGTTGAGATCGACCGAAACCATGATTCGCTCCTTCAGAACTCCCACGTGTCGCCGTCGAGCGCGCTGACCGCGCGTCCGGCGAGATTGGCTGCCAGCAATGCTTGCGCGTCGAACCCGCCCGCCCCCGTCACCTTGCCCGGCAGGGCCGCGATCGCGGCTTCGTGCGCGCGGGCGAGGGTTTGCGCGGCGTCGACGTCGATTGCCGCGAATCGCACCGGCGCACCCGGGGGCGTCTGCGCGAAGCGTCCCAGATCGGCGCTCGCGATACACGCGATTTTCGGGTATCCGCCGGTCGTCCCGCGGTCGGCCAGCAGCACCAAAGGCTGGCCGCCGCCGGGAATCTGCACCGCCCCGTTGGCGATCCCGTCGGAAACGATGTTGTGGCCGCGCGCGGCTTCGATGCGCGGCCCGTCGAGGCGATAGCCCATGCGGTCCGAGGCGAGGCCCACGCGCCACTCGGCCGCGAGGAACCGGGCGATCTCCGCCGCCGAAAAATAATCGTCCTGCGGCCCCAGGATCACGCGGATCGGGCCTGTTTCGGCGGCTGGCATCGGCAAATGCGTATCCGACCCACCGGGATCGGCGGCGACGGCCAGCGCGTCGCCCGCGCGCAGCGGACGCGGGATCGGGCTGCCGAGCCCGGCACGCGCGTGCACCGAAAAACTGCCGAAGGCCGGCGCGCCCAGCATTCCGCCGGCGACCGCCAAATAGGAATAAAGCCCGCCGCGCGCGGGGCCGAGCTCCAGCGTCTCGTCGGGTGCCAGAACGAAGCCGCGTGCGGGCCCGAGCTTGCGTCCGCCGGCGGCGGTCGCGCGCGCGGGGCCGAACAGCCCGAGGCGCACGGGCGCGTTCTTCGCGACGAAGCGCGCGGGCAGCGGCCCGATTTCCAGCGCCGCTTGGCCCGCGGGGGCACCCACCAGCGCGTTGGCGGCGGCGAGGGCGAAGCGGTCCATGGCGCCGGCCGAGGAGAGACCGTAGCGCAGGAACCCGGCGCGGCCCGCATCCTGAACCGACGTCGCCGGGCCGCATGCTTCGACGTGCAGAACCGCGGTCATCGCACACGTTCCGCGACCGGCGCGCCGCGCCCGGCCGCCGCGTCGAGTTTCGCCCAATCGCGCGCCGGGATTTCGTGGAACAGGACCGTATCGCCCGCGCCGAGCAGGAACATCTTTTCGCGCGCCGGATGGAAGTTGCGCAGCGGCGTGCGGCCCAGTACGTGCCAGCCGCTGGGGGCGGCAAGGCACTGGATGCACGCCTGCACACCGCCGATCATGATCGAGCCCGCGGGCGTTTCCGCGCGCGGGGACTCGCGCCGCGGCGTGGCGAGGAGGGGGTCCAGACCGCCCAGATAAGCGAAGCCGGGCGTGAACCCGATCATGTAGATCCGATAGCGTCCGGCCGCGTGCTTGGCCGCGACCTCGCGCGGGCTCAGCCCGCGCGCGCGGGCCACCTCCTCCAGATCGAAGCCGAATTCCCCGCCGTAGACGACCGGCACGCGCCAGACGCGGCCCGTTTCGGCCAAGGGTTCGGCACGCGTCGCCCGATCGGCCAGTGCGGCCGCCAACGCGGCGAAGCGCAGCGCGCACGGATCGTAGCGCACGAACAGCGCGCGATAGGTCGGCACCGTTTCGATCACGCCCGCGATGGGCGCGCGCGCCAGGTCCGCGTCGAGGCCGAGCACGCGCGCGTTCGTCGCGGGATCGACCGCATCGCCGAACTCGACCGTCAGGGCGGCGTCCCCGCAAGGCCGCACGCGGATCGCGTTGGGTTTGGACATCGGCTTCATCTATCGCGATCCGGCGGCGGTTTGTCCAGGCGCGCAAGCGCGCTATGCTCGCCCCATCGGGAGGGACGCGATGGCGGTCGAAATTCTGGCCCTGGGCGAGCCGATGGTCGAGTTCAATCGGACCGGCGGCGCCGACTCGCGGGATTATCTGCAAGGCTTCGGCGGCGACACCTCGAATTTCGCGATCGCGGCCGCGCGTCAAGGGGCCAAGGTCGGCTACGTGTCGGCGGTTGGAGCAGACGCGCACGGCGCCATGCTCCGCGCGCTTTGGTCGCGCGAAGGCGTCGATCATTCGACCGTGCGCGAGGATCCGGCCGCGCCCACGGGCGTCTACTTCGTGACGCACGACGCTGCCGGGCATCATTTCTCGTTCCTGCGCGCGGGGTCCGCCGCCAGCCGGTATCGCGCGGCCGATCTGCCGCGCGCGGCGATCGCGCAAGCGAAGCTCGTGCATTTGTCCGGGATTTCGTTGGCGATCTCCGCCGAGGCTTGCGACGCCGGTTTCGCGGCGATGGCGGCCGCGCGCGCGGCCGGTGCTCGGGTCTGCTTCGATACGAATCTGCGGCTGAAGCTGTGGCCTGCGACGCGTGCGCGGGCGATCATCGGCGAGGCGATCCGGTCGAGCGACGTCTGCCTGCCAAGCTACGACGATGTCGTCGAACTCTACGGCGAGCGCGATCCCGATCGCCTCGCCGACCTCGTGCTCGGCATGGGCCCCAAGATCGTGGCGCTCAAGCTCGGCGCGCAAGGCACGCTGCTGGCCGAGCCGCATGCGCGCACGCGAATCCCGCCCTTCCCTTGCCGGCCGGTCGATGCGACCGGGGCCGGCGATACCTTCGGCGGGGCCTTCGCCGCGCGCTTGATGGCGGGCGATGCGCCTGCGGACGCCGCGCGCTATGCCGCGTGCGCCGCGGCGCTGTCGACCGAAGGCTACGGCGCCGTCGCCCCCATCCCCGATGCCGCCCGGGTGCGCGCGGCGATGAAAGGACCGGCGGCATGAGCATGGCAAAGGGCGGCAAGGCGATCTATGGCGCGCCGCTGGGAATTCTGATGCTCGAGGCCAAGTTTCCGCGCATCCCGGGCGATATGGGCAACGGCACGACGTGGCCGTTTCCGGTGCTTTATCGGGTCGTCTTGGGCGCGACGCCCGAGAAGGTGGTGCTGAAGGGGGCGGCCGGCTTGCTGCCCGATTTCATCGCGGCGGCGCGCGAACTCGTGCGCCTGGGTGCGGAAGGCATCACCACCAACTGCGGCTTCCTGACGCTGTTCCAGCGCGAGCTGGCCGAGGCGGTCGCCGTACCGGTCGCGACATCGTCGCTGATGCAGGTGCCATGGGTGCAAGCGACGCTGCCGCCGGGCAAACGGGTCGGCATCGTGACGGTTTCGAAAAAGTCGTTGACCCCGCGGCATTTGGAGGCGGCAGGCGTGCCGTCGGATACACCCATCGCGGGCACCGAAGACGGCACCGAGTTCTATCGCGTGTTGATCGAAGGTGCGAAAGCCGAGATGGACAT
>JADCGK010000132.1 GCA_020249045.1 Azospirillum sp.
CTCGCCCCCTAGATCAGAATTTTTCCGGCCATCGTTCGACCCCTCTGCGCCCGTAACTGCGCAATCGACGTAGGTCGCCGCGACGCGGCTTCAAGACGGCGCGTCTCCGCCGCGTGGAACTTAAAGGCGCCCGCCCGCCGTGGGGCAGACGATCTCGAATTCCGCGAGCCCAGGCGCGTGACGCGCGCCCGATTTGCGGCGTAGGGCGATGTCCACACTGGCCTGGGTCCAGGCGAGTTCGACGTCGCACGCGAGGAAATCCCCCGAGCGCAACGACCAGCTTTCGCCGTCGTCCTCGAAATGCGGGCTGCCGCCGCGCCCGGTCCCGCGGCCCGGCACGGCGTAGATCAGGCGCGGCGGAGCGTCGTGCGGGCGCAGTTGCGGGATCTCGCCCCGCGCCAGCACCAACGCAGCGCCCGCGCGCACGAAAACCGGCGGCCGGCCGAGCGGGGCGTCCACCGTCATCGTCGTACCCGCCGGGTGGACGTCGCCGGTATGGAAATCGACCCAGAATTCGGGCCCTGCAGGCAGGTAGACCGCGCGCCGCCGAAGGCCCGGCTCGACCACCGGTGCGACCAGCACATCCGGGCCGATCAGAAAGGCGTCGTGCTCGCCCCGGCAACCCGGATCGTCCTCGTAGTGATAGAGCAACGGGGCGATCGTCGGCGCGCCCGCCGTCGCGGCCAAATAGCCTTGGGTATAGAAGGCCGGCAGGAAGCGATAGCGCAGCCGCAAGGCCGCGCGCACCGCGTCGAGCACGTCCATATGCGTCCACGGCTCGGTCGCTTCGCCGACGTCGGGCTTCCAGGAATTCATCACCGCGCGCGGATGGAACGCCATCATCTCGACCCAGCGGCAAAACAATTCGGGATCGGGGCGCGGACCTGCGAAGCCGCCGATGTCGTGCCCGACCTTGCCGAGATTGCTGAGCGCCATCGACAGGCCGTTGCGCAGATTCCAGCGCAACGTATGCCAGGACGTGAAGTTGTCCCCGCTCCAGGTTTCGGCGTAGCGCTGGACGCCCGGCGGACCGGCGCGCGTGATCGTGAACGGGCGCTTCGACGGATCGCGCGCGGCCGACGCCTCGAAGGTCGCACGGGTCATCAAAAGCGCGTGCAAGGGCCGCGAGGCGTGGACCGGCAACGCTCGGCCGAAGCCCCGGCCGGCCGAGCCTTCGCGCCAGGCCTCGTATTCGTTGTTGTCGTTCCAGCCGTAATCGAAGCCCGCGTCGAGGACTTGGCGGCGGAAACCGTCCTGCCACCAGGCGATCGTGCGGGGATTGGTGAAGTCCAGGAACGATCCGTGCCCGTCCCAAAACTGCTCGACGACCGGCTTGTTCGCGGGATCGGTCAAAAATCCGCCGTCCCGCTCGAGCGCGGCATAGGCCGGGTGATCGTCGATCAGCACGGGCTTCAGGTTGGCGACGGTCTTCAGCGACAGCCCGCGCAACTTGGCGAACAGCGCGGGCGCGTCGGGGAACTTCTCCTTGTTCCAGGTGAAGACGTAGCGCCGCTTGCCCCGGCTGGAATAGCCCGAGCCGAAATGGATCGAGGAGATCGGGACGTCCAGCGCGCGGCATTTATCGGCGAAGCCGGCGATCTTCGCCTGGGCTTGCGGATGATCGGCGTGGTGCATCGTGGTGAACGCGAAGCCGTAGGCCCATCGCGGCGCCAAATGCGGCAAGCCGGTCAGGCGCGCGAACCCCTCGACGACGCGCGCCAGACGCGCGCCCAGCAGCACGTGATAGTCGAGCGCCAGTTCTTCGGCGGCCACGTAGCGATATAGGCCGTGGTAGTTGGACCGCTCGTTGCCCAGATCGACGGTCAGCGGCGCGAGCGTGTCGTAGAACAATCCCGCCCAGTTGCCCGCGCCATTCTCGACGGCGAAGAAGGGAACGTGCTTGTAGAACGGATCGCCGATTTCCGCATCGTAACCGAGTGCATCCAGTTGCAGGACGCGGAAGCGACGTCCGGCGCGGTCGAGCGGCCCCGATTTGTCGCCGAGTCCGAAATAGCGCTCGGCGCCGTCGCGCGCTTGGTAATGGCGAAGGGCCCGGGCGCCGTCGGCCAGCACGTAAGCCCCGCTTTCGCGGTCGGTCAACGCCGTCCGCCACGCGCCGTCCGGCCCTTTGGTCTCGAAAACGATCCGCACCGGGTCGGCGAACACGCGCAAACGCACGTCGCCGGCTGCCAGAACATGCGCGCCGTCCGACGATCGGTCGAGGGTCGCGGCGGGTGCCGCGAATCCGGGGTCGCCGATGCGCGAGCGGCCCTCCCACGGCACGTCGCCCTCGGGGGCGACCATCCACGTCCGGTCGACTGGGAATCCGCCGCCGGGCAGCAGACAAACGCGCGCGTGCCCGGGCCCGAGGATGGCGAGGCGCAACGTATAGCCGTGATCCAAATCGAAAAGGGCCGCGTGCCCGTCGCGGCGCACGGCCGCGATCCGTTTGAGTTCGATCACGAAATCCGCCGCGCGCGCGCGGTCCCCTTGCCGTCGAAAACATGCAACGCCGTGGACCCGCCGAGATCGAGCCCGACGCGCTCGCCGCGCGCGATGCGCGTTTGCCCGGTCAGGCGCGCGACGATCTTCGTCTCCGGCGCCACTTCACCATAGACGTAGCTTTCGCCGCCCAATTGCTCGGTCAACGTGACCGCCAAATCCACGTCGCCCTGGCCCGGACCGACCAGGCGCAGATGCTCGGGCCGCACCCCCAAGGTCACCGCTTCGCCCGGCGCCAAGGCCGGGCCCAGCGGGACCAATCCCTGGGTGCGCACCGTCCCGCCGGTCGCCAGTCGAAGCCCGCCGTCCGGCTCTGTCCGGCCCGCGAGGAAATTCATGCGCGGACTGCCGATGAAACCGGCCACAAACGCATTGGCCGGCGCGTTGTAGAGATCCAAGGGTGCGGCGAATTGTTCGCAGCGGCCGTCATGCAGGACGGCGATCCGATCGGCGAGGGTCATCGCTTCGACCTGATCGTGCGTCACGTAGATCATCGTGTTGCCGATCCGGTCGTGCAGCGCGCCGAGTTCGGCGCGCATGCGCACGCGAAGCTCGGCGTCCAGGTTGGACAGCGGTTCGTCGAACAGGAAGATCTTGGGCTCGCGCACCACGGCGCGGCCGATCGCCACGCGTTGGCGCTGGCCGCCGGACAGGGCGCCCGGCCGCCGCTCGAGATAGGGTTCGAGCCGCAGCATGCGCGCGGCTTCCGCCACGCGCTTGTCGATTTCGCCCCGGTCCATCCGCATGTTTTCCAAGCCGAAGCAAAGATTCTGCCGCACCGACATATGCGGATAGAGCGCATAGGACTGGAAGACCATCGCGAGTCCCCGCTCGGACGCGCCGAGTTCGTTCACGCGCTTGCCGTCGATCCGGATCTCCCCTTCGGACACGGTTTCGAGCCCCGCGATCATGCGCAAAAGCGTCGATTTTCCGCAGCCCGACGGGCCCACGAAAACGCAGAACTCGCCGTGCGCGACGGACAGATCCACGCCGTGGATCACGTGCGTGGCGCCGAAACTCTTGCGGACGGCGGAAAGCTCGAGTGTGGCCATGTCACTTCATGCCGGTGTTGGCGATGCCGGTGGTGATGTACTTCTGCAGGAAGGCGAAGACGAAGGTCACGGGCAGCAGCGTGAGCACCGTCATGGCCAGCAGATAATGCGTGGCGTCGAGCATCTCGCCCTTGAAGGAGGAAAGGCCGAGCTGCAGGGTGAAGTTCTCCGAGCGCGTCAGCACGACCAACGGCCACAGGAAGTCGTTCCAACGCCAAATGATCGACAGGATCGCGAGCACGGCGATGGCGGGCATGGCGAGCGGCAGGACGATCCGGTAGTAGATTTTCCATTCGGACGCGGAGTCCATCCGGGCCGCCTCGATGAGCTCGTCGGGGATCGTCAGCATGTATTGGCGCAGCAAAAAAACCCCCGTGGGCGTGGCCGCACCCGGGATGATCACGCCCCACAGCGAATCGAGCATGCCGAAATTCTTCACCACGATGAAAAGCGGCACGAGGATCACCGTCGCGGGCATCAGCAGCGTCGCGACGATCAGCATCATGAAGGCGTCGCGCCCCGCGAAGCGGTACTTGGCGAGCGCGAAGGCCGCCATCGAGCTGATCGCCAGGGTGAGGAACGTCGCCACCAGAGTGACGAAGACGGAATTCGCGAAATAGACGCCGAAGCGGAACGTGCCCGCCTGCCCGCCGCCGACCACCGGTTCGACGTAGTTTTCGGTGCGCGCGCGCACGGTTTCATGCGGCCGGACGGCGCGGCGGGGAACCTCGAACGTCTCGGCCGGCTTGGCCGGATCGGCGACGACGATGTTGGCCCCGGAAGGCCGGATTTGCGCGAGGATGCGCAAGGCGCCGTCGGCGTCGCGCCACTCGACCAAGGGCACGGCGCGGGTCGATCCGGGCAGCACCGTGGTCACCTGCTCGTAGGGCAGGAAACGCGGATCGTTCTCGATCAGCGCGCGCTGGGATTTGAACGACGAAACCCCGAGCCAAACGACGGGCGCCAGAATCAGCAGCACACCCAACGCGAGATAGGCGTAGGCGAGGATGTCCGTCCAATCGACCCGGCCGGGTTTGCGCGTGCGCGTGAGGAAGGCGATCGTCCGGCCCATGTCAGCCCCCCGCCTGACGGCGCGTGAGCGCCAATTGCACGAGCGTGAGCGTCAGGATCACCAGCGCCAGCAGGACCGAGGACGCAGCCGCGATCCCGAAGAGCTTCGCGTCCGAGACGAACGCGCTTTCGTATATCTCCTGGATCACCATGCGCGTGGCCGTACCCGGCCCGCCGCCGGTCAACACGTAGACCTCGTCGAACACCTGGAACGCCCGGATCAGCGAAAGGACGAGCACCACCAGCAGCGTGGGCATGAGCAGCGGCAAGGTGATGCGCAGGAACGCGCGCCATTTGGGCGTACCGTCCATCTCGGCGGCTTCGTACAGATCGCGCGGGATCGCTTGAAGCCCGGCGAGCAGGATCAGCATGTAGAAGCCGAGATGCGACCACGTATAGACGAAGACGACCCAGAAGAACGGCCAGGACGTGTTGGCGTCGGCGAGCCAATTGATCGGCCGGTAGGGCGGTGTGGCGAGCAGCCCGCGCGGATCGAAGGCGAGCAACGTCCACGCCGCCACCGCGCCCAGCGCCGCCAGCACGACGACGCGCCGGGGCGACGACCAAAAGCGACGGGCCAGCGCCGCCAACGCCGCGAGGACGACGAGCTTCGCCATCCAATCGACCGGCGCCCAAGCCGCCCATTCGTTGCGCATCGCGGCGAGATCGCCGAGCCACGCGTTGAGAATCCCCCGGCGCTTCAAAATCCAGTCCCAAATCACCGCCACGACCACGGGCGACAGCATCACGGGATAGAAGAACAGCGCGCGCCAGAATCCGCGGGCGACGATCTCGCGGTTGAGCACGATCGCGGTGGCGAGCGCCACGGCGATCATGACAGGCACCTGGATCACGGCGAAAAGCAGCGTGTTCCACATGCCCGTCCAGAAGCCGAAGCCGGCGACGGGGCAGCTTTTGGGAACGAAAATCGATTCGCACGCGAGCAGGGCTTCGTAGTTGCGAAGCCCCACGAACGGCCGTTCGGCCAGAATTGTGGACGAGCCGCCGGTGAAAGATATCCAGACGTTCAGCAGGGCCGGCAGGAAGCTGAACAGACCGAAGATCGCCATCGTCGGCAACAGGAAGACGTACGGCAACCCGCGCAACCCGACGCGCTTTTGCAGCCAGCGCATCGGCGGGTCGAACGCCGCGAGCAACGGTCCGATGGCGAAACGCATGAGGGGCCCGCCATCGGTCGATGCCGAAGACGGGCCCGTCGCGTTTTGGACGCTCACCGCCCGGCGATCAGTTGCCGACCGCCTGGCGGATTTCCTGGTCGATCTTCTCGTACGCCTCGTTGAGCGTCAGACCGCCGGTGATCGCCTGGGAGAGATGGTTCACGGTCGCGTTGAAGACGGCCACGTTGCGCTCGTACCCTTGCAGGCGGTGCGCGACGTCGGGGACCTTGGCGTAGTTGGCGGTGAAGGCCTTCAGCGCCGCGATCGCCTGCGGGGCGACGTTCGGACCGTAGTCGAGCCCGCGCGCGGCCAGGCCCTTGTGGGCCGGGATCTGAAGCGTACGCTCGTAGTACTCCTTCAGGATGGGTTCGGAGGCCATGAACTCCATCACCCGGGCGACCGCCTGGGGATTGCGCGTGTGCTTGAAGGCGACCATCGCCGCACCGCCGGGCATGGCGGCGCAACCGGCGGGCCCGCAGGGCTGCGGGATCGCGACCCATTCGAAGCGGTCGCCGATCGTTTCGGAGTAGCGTTGGATCATCCACGATCCCGCGACGTGCATGATGGTGTCGCGATTGATGAATTGGTCGGCCGCGTTGCGCCAGCGCGCGCCCGAAGCACCGGGCCAAATTTCCTTCATCAGCCCTTCGCGATGCCAGCGCACCATGCGTTCGGCGAAGGCCTTGAAGCCGTCGTCGACCACGGCGGGACGCCCGTTCGCGTCGAAATAGCGCGCGCCGTAGGACATCGCCGGACCCGCAAAGCGGTGGCCCGAACGGTCCATCTCGATGCCCGAATAGACGTTGAGCTTCTGCTGGACCTGCTTGATCGCCGCCGCCCAATCGTCCCACGTGGCGTTGGCGCCCGGAACGGCCACGCCGGCTTCGGCGAACAGCGTCTTGTTGACGAACGGCCCGGTGACGGTCAGCTGGGTGAGGAACCCGTAGATGCCGCGGTCATTGGGACCGACGCGCATCCAATTGAGCGTCTGGCCGAAATTCTCGTCCCAGTAGGCCGCGTTCACGTGCGGGCGCAGATCGAGGTAATAGCGGTTCAAACCGCCGAGATTGGTCACGCGCGCCATGTCGGGACCCGTGCCGGCCTGCAGGCGGGTCTCCAGCTGCTCGCGCACGACGTTGAAGCCGACCGTATCGACGATCACGCGGATGCCGGGATTGGCGCGTTCGAAGCGGTCCAGCAATTCGCGCGCGACCGTGCATTCGTTGGCGTCGGCGTAGCACATGTAGCGCAACTCGACGGCCCCTTGCGCGAAGGCCGAGCCGGCGCCCAGCGCGAAGGCGGCCAGCGCCGCAAATCCCAACGGACGGTTCATGCGTATTCCCCCTAGAATGCGCCGTGGTCCGGCGCGGTTTCGTATTGCCGCGACTCTGGCGCGGGAGGTTTCGCTTTGTCAATCGCAGGCGGCCGAAAATCGACCCCAAAGCCGGTCGCGTTACCGAAGTTGGGGCCGGGCGACCGCGCGGCCTTAGCGCGCGAGGTCTACGGCCCCCTGCCGCCCGCCGGCGCGGTTTGCTCGACGATCGTCCGGATCGGTGTTTTCGGGGCGGCCGGGCGGCGCGCGTCGGTCGCCGTCGCGGCGGGCCCGGTGCGGATCGATCTTGCGGTCTATCTGCCGCCTGGACCGCCCGCGCCGGTGTTCTTCGGGCCCAATTTCGCGGGCAATTCGTCGATCGATCCCGATCCGTCGATCCCGCCGCCCGACTGGCTGCGGCCCGAGCATCGCGGACTGGCGCGCGGCGCGCACGCGGAACGCTGGCCCCTCGACGCGATCCTGGCGCGCGGGTTCGCGGCCGCGACCTGGTACGACGGCGACGTGTGTCCGGACGAGCCCAGACTGTGCGCGGCGCGCGGTCGCGAACTTGGCGGCGCGTTCGGCGCGATCGCGCTGTGGGCCTGGGGGTTTTCGCGCGTCCGGGCGGCGTTGGCGCAAACGGGCCTCGTCCAAAGCGGGCGGGCGGTTGCCGTCGGGCATTCGCGCCACGCCAAGGCGGCGATTTGGGCCGCCGCGAACGATCCCGCGATCGCGGGCGCGATCGCGAACAACTCGGGCGCGGGCGGCACGCGGCCCTTCCGCTGGCCCGAGGGCGAGACGATCGCCCAACTGTTCGATCGCTTCCCGCACTGGTTCGATCCGGCGCTCGCGCGCTTCGCCGGACGCGAGCGCGCGCTTGGCACGGACCAGCACGCCGCCTTGGCGCTCGTCGCCCCCCGGCCGCTTTACCTCGCCAGCGCGGCCGACGATCTTTGGGCCGGACCCGACGGCGAAGCGTGGGCGCTGCGCGCGATCCGGCATCTTTGGCCCGATGGTGCCGTCGGGCGTCATGTCCGCGCCGGAGGCCACGGCATCACGCGCGCGGATTGGGCCAAGTTCCTCGACTTCTTCGACCGCGCGCTTGTGCCGGACGCGTTGCGCCCAAATGAACTTCGAACCCCATTGGCGACCCGACGGCGCGCCAAGGCGGATTGACCTATCTCAATGCCGGTCAGCGCCGGTCCGTGCGGGATTCCGCATATCGAGAAGGAGATCGGACGCTTGCCCAACCTAGTCGCCGTCGTCGCACCCATCCGCCCCTTCGGCGGAAAAGCGTTCTCGGCCGGCGCAAGTGTTGCTGGCCGCACTCGACGACGTTGGCGCCGCGGTGCCGTCACCCGCGCGGATGCTTCGGCCTGAACCGGCAGAAAGGCGCCGTCGCCGTCCGGCGCCGGTGAAGGATCCCCCTCGATGGAACCGACGACGATGAAAATCGGATCGCCGCACGGCGCGACCGCCGACGAATGCCTTGCCGCACTCGGTACCGACGCCGATGGCCTGTCGCATGCGGATGCGGCGCGGCGCCTCGCCGCGCACGGCCCCAACGAATTGCCGGCCCCCACCAAACGCGGACCGGTGGCGCGCTTCCTGGGGCAGTTCCACAACGTCCTGATCTACGTGCTGCTTGCTTCGGCGGGCGTCACCGCAGCGTTGGGGCATTGGGTCGACACGGACGTCATCCTCGCCGTCACGGTCGCCAATGCGGTGATCGGCTTCGTGCAGGAAGGCAAAGCCGAGGCGGCGATGGCGGCGATCCGCGCGATGCTCGCACCGCGCGCTTCGGCCTTGCGCGGCGGCGCGCGGGAACCCGTCGACGCCGCCGTCCTTGTGCCGGGGGATGTCGTGCTGCTCGAAGCGGGCGATCGCGTCCCGGCCGATTTGCGCATCCTCGAAGCGCGCGCGCTCGCCGCGCAAGAGGCGATGCTGACCGGCGAGTCGGTGCCGGTCGAAAAGGACGTCGAGCCGGTCGCGACCGACGCGGCCCTCGGCGACCGGCGGTCGATGCTGTGGTCGGGCACGCTCGTGACGCAAGGAACGGCGAAGGCGCTGGTCGTGGCGACCGGCCCGGATACCGAAATCGGCCGCATCGGCGGCTTGATCGACGGGGTTGAACGGCTGGTCACCCCGCTGGTCGCCAAGATGGATGAATTCGCGCGCTGGCTGACGGTCGCGATCTTGGCCGTCGCGGCGGCGTTGTTGGCCTATGGCCATTTCGGCGGCGGCCACGCGTTCGCCGATTTTTTCATGATCGTCGTCGGTCTCTCCGTCGCTGCGATCCCCGAAGGCCTGCCGGCCGTGATGACCGTCACCTTGGCCATCGGCGTCCGCGCGATGGCCGGACGCCATGCGATCGTCCGCCGCCTGCCGGCGATCGAAGCGATCGGCTCGGTCTCGACGATCTGCACCGACAAGACCGGAACACTGACGCGAAACGAGATGGTCGCGGTCGCGGTCCACACGCCCGCAGGCACGTTCGCGGTTTCGGGCGAGGGTTACGCGCCCGAGGGTGCGATCGCGCCGCCGGGCGATCTTGCGGCGATCGCGCGCGTGGCGACGCTGTGCAACGACGCCGAACTCAAATTCCGGGACGGCGCGTGGCACGTTGCGGGCGATCCGATGGAGGGCGCGCTGCTGGCCTTCGGCAGGAAGGTCCTGGGCGCGGACGGGGCTTCGGCCCGACGGCTCGATGCGATCCCGTTCGACGCGCGCCACCGCTTCATGGCCGTCGCGGTGGCGGCACCGGAGGGTGTCGAGTTCCTGGTCAAAGGCGCGCCCGAAGCGGTGCTGGCGATGTGCCGCAACCTCGACGCGGCTCTATGGGCCGCGCACGCGGATGCGATGGCTGGCCGCGGCTTGCGCGTGCTCGCCTTCGCGCGGCGCGCAGCGGGTCCGCACCCGCTGACGCCCGAAGCGCTCGAAGGAGCGCTCGAGTTTCTCGGCTTGATCGGCTTGCTCGATCCGCCGCGCGCCGAGGCGATCGCGGCCGTCGCCGAATGCCGGGCCGCCGGTATCCGCGTCAAAATGATCACCGGCGATCACGCGGGCACGGCCGCCGCGATCGCGCGATTGATCGGCCTTGCGAACCCGGACCGGGTACTGACCGGCGCCGAACTCGACACGCTGGACGACGCGCGTTTGGCGGAACGGGTGGCGCAGACCGACGTGTTCGCGCGTACCAGCCCGGAACACAAACTGCGGTTGGTTCGCGCACTGCAGGCCAACGGACAAAGCGTCGCCATGACCGGGGATGGCGTCAACGACGCGCCCGCGCTCAAGCGCGCCGACGCGGGCATCGCGATGGGTCTCAAGGGCTCGGAAGCGGCGAAGGAAGCCGCCGACCTCGTCCTCGCCGACGACAACTTCGCCTCGATCGTCGCCGCTATTCGCGAGGGCCGCACCGTCTACGACAATCTGAAGAAGGTCATCAGTTGGACCCTCCCGACCAATGCGGGCGAGGCGCTGGTGATCGTGTTCGCACTGCTCGCCGGATTGGCGTTGCCGATAACGGCCGTCCAGATCCTGTGGGTCAATCTCATCACCGCAATCACGCTGGGGCTGGCGCTCGCCTTCGAACCGACCGAGACCGGGACCATGTCCCGTCCGCCGCGCGCGCCCGATGCGCCGCTGCTCGGCGGCGAATTGCTGTGGCACGTGGTTTTCGTCGCCGCGCTGTTCGTCGCCATCGTGTTCTGGATCTTCGAACACGCGGTTTCGCGCGGCTATCCGCTGGCGCTCGCCCAGACGATGGCCATGAACACCCTGGTGGTGCTGGAGGTATTCCACCTCTATTTCATCCGCAACGTCCACGGCACGTCGTTGACGTGGCGCGCCGCGCGCGGGACGCCGGTCGTTTGGGCGGTAACGCTCGCCATCGTTCTCGCGCAATTCGCCGTCACCTATCTGCCGCCGCTGCAAACGGCCCTGGGCACGGCTTCCGTTCCGTTCTGGGACGGCGTCAAGATCGTCTGCCTGGGCGCAGCGTTCTTCGCGATCGTTGAGATCGAAAAGCAAGTCCGGTTGCGCATCGTCCGGCGCACGCGGTGACGGGCTTCGCCGACCGAAACCGGAGGGCCCGCCGGGATCGCGGGCAACGCCGTCGCCAAAAAGGCGCCGACACCAGAGAACGCGAGGTCGGCGCTATCCGACGATTTCGCCGTTGAGCGTGAGACCCAGCTGAACGTGCAGGAACGACTCGCCGTTGGTGAAGGTCGCGAACGCCGTCCCGTCGGCTTCGAACCGGCCAACCCGCTCGGCGTAGGCGGCGGCGTCGATGGACCCCGCAGCGCCGACGACCTGCACCGCCGCCCCCACGCCGGCCGCGAACAGATCCTCGGCCGAGATCGCGAGCAGAGTCGTCGAATCGCCGCGCAACTCGATCCGTTCGACATCCCGCACCGCGCCATCGGCGCCGATGGTCAGACCATCGCGGCCAACCACGAGCGTATCGAACCCCGCACCGCCGTCGATCATCGCATCGGCGGCATCGCCGAACAGAACGTCGTCGCCCTCGCCGCCGTAAAGGCGATCCGCCCCCGAACCGCCGTCGAGGACGTCACGACCCGATCCACCGTCGAGAAGATCGGCGCCCGCGCCGCCGAACAGCGTGTCGTTCCCGGAGCCGCCGTCGAGAATGTCCTCCGCGACGAACCGATGCGATCCGGCGCCGTCTTGCAGGAATACCTCCCAGCCGCCCCGATCGTCCGCGCCGTCGCCGCCGCGCATCAGGTCGTCGCCCGCGCCGCCCTTCAACCGGTCGGCACCCGCGCCGCCCGACATCGTGTCGTCGCCCGCACCGGCCCACAGAATGTCGCGCCCCGCGCCGCCGTCGATCGCGGTGGCGGACGCGTAGGCGCCGGACAAGGACGTCAGGTTCAGGATGTCGTCGCCGTCGCCGAGATCGAAGGCTTCGATGGAATGGATCGACGCCCCGAACCCGGTCCGCGCGTCGGCAAGCAGAATCGCGTCGTGCCCGCCGGAGCCGAGATAGGTATCGACGCCATCCCCGCCTTCGACCCGGTCGTCGGACACCCCGTAGCGCGCCAGTTCGACCGCTTCCAGAAAGCCGTAATCGGCCGTGGCGCCAAACACGGTGGTGGTGCCGCCACGCACGATCTCGTCGGCGGCGAAAACCACGACGTCGTCGCCCGCGCCACCGCGCAGCGTGTCGCGGCCCCTGCCGCCGGCCAGGACGTCGGCGCCGTCCCCGCCCGACAGCGAATCGTCGCCGTCCTCGCCGGACAGCACGTCGTCGTCGGCGCCGCCGTCGAGCGTATCGTTGCCGGCACCGCCGAACAGAACGTCGAAACCGCGGCCGCCGTCGACCCGATCGGCGCCTTCGCCGCCGGAGAGAAGATCGTCGCCGTCCTCCCCGGCCAACGTATCGTTGCCGGAGTCGCCCGCAACCACATCGTTGCCGTCCCCGCCTTCGACGCGATCGTTCCCCTCGCCGCCGTTCAGCGTGTCGTCGCCCGCCCCGCCCGCGGCGACGTCGTTGCCGTGCCCGCCATCGGCGAAATCGTTCCCTTCGCCGCCGGCCATGCGGTCGTCGTCGCGCCCGCCGAGCAGGCGGTCGGACCCCGCGCCGCCGTCCAGCGAATCCGCCCCATCGCCGCCATTGAGCAGGTCATCACCCTCCGCGCCGTCGAGGCTGTCGTTTCCGGCGTCGCCGGACAACGTGTCGGCGCCCGCGCCGGCGGCGAGCGTGTCGTTCCCGGCCCCGCCGATCAGATCGTCCGCGCCCGAGCCGCCATGCAGCGCGTCGTTGCCCGCGTCGCCCGCGATCCGGTCGTTTCCGGCACCGCCCCACAACGTGTCCGCGCCGTCGCCGCCGAACAACAGATCGTTGCCGGCACTGCCCCACACCCGATCCTCGCCGGCGCCCGCCGCGACGCTCGCCGCCGCCGCGCCGTTCAAGATCAGGATGTCGTCGCCCGCACCCAGATCGTAGCTTTCGACGTCGGCGAACCCGACTCCGCCATATCCGGTCGCCACGATCGCCTCGGCGCGCGCGCCGGCGCTCAAGACATCGAGCCCCGCGCCGCCCACGACCGTATCGCGCATCAGGAAGCGGTCGGCGAGATCGACCGATACCGCCAAACCGTCGAACACGAACGCGTGCACGCTCGCCGGCGGCATCGCCGCGCCGAACGAGGCGATGAAGCGGTCGTCGCCGTCGCCGCCTTCGAGCCGGTCGTCGCCGTCTTCGCCGTTGAGCGTATCGTTGCCCGCGCCGCCCAGCAGCGTATCGGCGCCGGCGCCGCCGTAAAGCGCATCGGTTCCCGCATCGCCGGCGATCGCGTCGTCGAGACCGCCGCCGAAAATCCGGTCCGCACCGTCGCCGCCGGAGAAGCTTCGCGCGACGTCGTAGCCCGCGCGCGCGGCCGCTTCGCGCGTGTCGGCGAGCACGACGGTGTCGTTGCCCTTGCGCGCGTCGTACTGCGTGCCGTCGATGTAGGAATCCTTGGCGACCGCGTTGAAATCGACATAGTCGGTTCCGTCGCCGAAAAGCGCACCGCGCCCGCCGCCGCCGCCCGTCAGCGAGACGCCGACCGAATCGACGATGATCTCCAAGCGCTCGAAGGTCGAGGCGACGAGCCCGAGCGTTTCGAAAGCGAAAGCGGGGCCGTCGGCGTCGTTTTGCGAAGCCGGGTTCAACGTGGATACGTAAGCGGCCAGTTCCGCGCGCACCGCTTGATCGCGGAACTGCTCGGCGGTCAGCATCAGCCGAAGCGTATCGACGCCTTCGTTGCCCGCATAATCGGCGACGGCCGCGTCGTTCCGGCCCGCCGCATCGAAAATCGCGAGATCCGCACCCTGTCCGCCCGAAACGGTGTCCTGCCCGATGCCGCCGTCGAGCGTATCGGCGCCAGCACCGCCGGCCAGCAAATCGGCGCCGTCTTCGCCGGTCAGCATGTCGGCACCGTCGCCGCCGTCCAAACGGTCGTCCCCGACGCCGCCGCGCAGCGTGTCGTTGCCCGCATCGCCGCGCAACGTATCGGCCCCGGCTTCGCCCAAAAGCAGATCGTTGCCCGAGCCGCCGTCCAAAACGTCGTCGCCATCGCCCGCGTAAAGGCCGTCGTTGTCCTCGCCGCCGCGCAGCCGGTCGTCGCCCGCCCCGCCCCACAGTTGATCGGCGCCGCGGTCGCCGGACAGATCGTCGGCGTCGTTCCCGCCCACGAGCCGATCGTTGCCGCCTCCGCCGAGCAAGGTGTCGCGCCCGTCGCCGCCTTCGGCGTAGTCATCGCCCGCATCGCCCGCGATGAAGTCCTCGCCCGCGCCGCCCGCGATCCAATCGTTGCCGTCGCCCGCCGCGATCGAGTCAGAGCCCGCATCGCCGGCGACCCAATCGTTGCCGTCGCCCGCCAGGATCGTGTCGTTGCCGATGCCGCCGTGCAGCGTGTCGCCGCCCGCGCCGCCCTCGAGAAGATCCGCGCCCGCGCCGCCCGCCATCCAATCGCCGCCGTCGCCGCCGAGCATCGTGTCGTCGCCCGCATCGCCCGCCAGCGCGTCGTTGCCCGCGCCGCCGACGATCAGATCCTCGCCATCGCCGCCGCTCAACGTGTCGGCGCCTTCGCCGCCGTCGAGATGGTCGCGGCCCGCACCGCCCGCAGCGATATCGGCACCGTCGCCGCCCACGAGCGTATCCGCGCCGTTGCCGCCGACCAGCACGTCGTTGCCCGCGCCGCCGTCGAGCCGGTCGTCGCCTTGTCCGCCGTCCAGATAATCGTTGCCGGTTCCGCCGAACGCGATGTCGGCGCCCTCTCCGCCCAGCAAGCGATCGGCACCGTCGCCGCCGATCAGCAGATCGTCGCCCGCGCCGCCATTGAGGGTATCGTCCCCAGCGCCACCGTCGAGGGTGTCCTTGCCGCCGCCGCCATCGACCATGTCGTTGCCGGCACCGGCCGAAACGTAGTCGTCGCCCTCGCCGGCGAAGATCACGTCGTGCGCGTCGCCCGCGAGGATGAAATCGTCGCCCCACGTGCCGTTCGACAGCAAACGGCGCCGACCGGCGAGCGGGAGATCGTTCGCGGATTGGGATTGGGCGGTGGCGAGCGCCTGCTCCGCCCCGACGGTTCTGCCGAGGGTGGGATTTGAAGGCGGAACGACGCTCATGACGACCCCCGAGAATAAGAACCGGTGATGCAAGATATCTCCCGCCCGCACGCCCCCACGCCACAGGAGTTGGGTTCATATCGTTCTGCAAATTGCCAAGCAGACTGCGAAATTTGCGATCCGACACCGCACGGCGGGCTTCGAGCGCGGCGGCGAACTCGCTAGACTGCGCCCTGGAAACGCCACGCCGGCGGGGGAATACGCGCGTATGACGCAACATTCGGTTTCGGTCTCGTTCCACGGCGCGGCCGGCATGGTGACCGGGGCCTGTTTTCGCGTGGATGGCGGTGCCGCGCCGTTTTTGGTCGACTGCGGACTCGTTCAGGGGCCCAAGACGCTGCAGGGGCTGAACACGCGCCCCTTCCCTTTCGCGCCCCGCGCGTTGGGCGCCGTCGTGTTGACGCACGCGCATATCGACCATTCGGGCCTGTTGCCGCGCCTGGTCGCGGCGGGATTCGCGGGGCCGATCCACGCCACGCCCGCGACGTGCGAATTGCTGCGCTGGCTGTTGCAGGACGCCGCCGCGATCCAGGAGGCGGAAGCCGAACGCTTCGCCAAGCGCGCGCATCGGCGCGGGCAAACGGCGGTGCGGGCACCGCTCTACACGCGCGAGGACGCCGCCGCCGCCATCGAACGCTTGCGCCCGACGCCGATCGGGGCGGCATTCGCGCCGGTGGCCGGTGTCGCGGCGCGATACGGCCATGCCGGGCACATACTGGGCGCCGCCTGGGTCGCCCTGGACATCGGCGACCGTCGGATCGTTTTCTCCGGCGATCTGGGCCCCAAGGGCAAGACGCTCCAACGCGATCCGGAGCCGGCGCCGGCAGCCGACCTGATCGTGCTCGAATCGACCTATGGCGGGCGCGAACGGCCGCCCGAAACGGAGGAGTCCCGGCGCGAAAGACTTGCCGCCGAAGTCCTGGACGCGCATCGCGCCGGCGGCAATCTGCTGATCCCGGCGTTCGCGGTCGAACGCACGCAGGAATTGATCCACGATCTGCTCGTCCTTGCGCGCGCGTCGCGCATTCCGGCGATGCCGATCTATCTCGACTCCCCGCTCGCCCGACGCGCGACCGCCGTGTTCGAGCGCTACGAGGCGGAACTGGAACCGGTGCCCGATTCCGGCGCCGCATTCCGCGCCGGACATTTGCGCGCGATCGAGACGGTCGAGCAGAGCAAGGATCTCGCGCGCGTCACATCGGGCGCCATCCTGATCGCGGGGTCAGGCATGTGCGATGCCGGGCGGATCAAGCATCATTTGAAGGAACATCTGTGGCGGCCGCGTTCGACCGTGCTGTTCGTCGGCTACCAAGCGCCCGGCACGCTCGGCCGTTTGCTGCGCGACGGGGTATCGCCGGTGCGCATCCACGGCGAGGAGATCGCCGTCGCCGCGAGGATCCGTACGCTCGACTCGTATTCGGGCCACGCGGGACAATCCGATCTTCTTGCGTGGGCGCACGGGTCCCTGGCGGGGGACGGCCATATCGCGCTGACCCACGGCGAACCCGACCAACTCGCCGCCTTGCGCGCGGCGTTGATGCAAGGCGGCGTGGCGCCCGCTCGGTTGCACGTGCCCGCGCTGGACGATGCGCTCGGGGCGGAACCCGGCGGCTGGCGGCTCAAACCCGACGGCGCGGCGCGGGCACTGCGCCAAGCGGCGGATGCGGGCAGCGACTGGCACAACGCCTATGCCCGCACGATCATGTCGTTGCGCGCGACGCTGGAGGCGCAAACCGACGACGACGCCCGCCGCCGCGTGCTGGACGCGATCGAACGATCCTTGCGCGCGGCCGGCCCCGCGCATTGACTCCCGCCGCACGCGGTCCAAGTCCTTCGCGCACCCGACGAATGGAACCGACGGCACGATGCGGGACCCCGACGCCTCCTCCGCAACCGACCCGCGCATCGCGCGGTTGATTGCTTTGGCCGTCGGCGCACTCCATCCGCCGCCGGGTATCGGCCGCATCGCTTTGGCTTTGGCGACGGGGGCCGTCTGCCACACGCTGTTCGCCGCCGCAGTACTCGCGATGATCGCGGCGATGTTCTTCGGGATGAGCGAAAGCCTGGGTCGCGTGCCCTGGCCGTGGGCCTTGCTCGCCAACGCCGCGTTGCTGGCGCAGTTTCCGCTCGCGCATTCGCTGCTGCTGACCGGCAAGGGGGCCCGCGTGCTCGCCCGGCTGGTTCCCGGCCCGCACGGCGAGACGCTGGCCACGACGAGTTATGCGATCGTCGCCTCGGCCCAGTTGCTCGCCCTGTTCGCATTGTGGACGCCGTCGGGCGTGGTGTGGTGGCGGGCTGAAGGTGTCGTTTATGGCGCCGTGCTCGCCGCCTATGGGGCCAGTTGGCTGCTGCTGATGAAGGCAAGTTTCGACGCCGGGGCCGAAGTGCAATCCGGCGCGCTGGGGTGGATGTCCCTCGCCGCGCATCGGCGGCCCGTTTTTCCGGGCATGCCGACACAAGGCCTGTTCGCGCATGTCCGCCAGCCCATCTACGTCGCCTTCGCGCTGACCTTGTGGACCGTGCCGGTATGGACGCCGGACCAATTGATTTTGGCGAGCGCCTATACCGCCTATTGTCTGCTCGCGCCGCGCCGCAAGGAAAGGCGCTTCGCCGCGCGCTATGGCGCCGCATTCGAGGCCTACCGCGCGCGCGTACCTTACGCGCTGCCCGGATTGCGGCGCGCGCCATGACGCGAGCGATGCGTTTTTCCCGGCGCGGGTTCGCCGCCGGCGGGGCGGCGCTGCTTCTCGCCGGTGCGCGGCCTGCAACCGCCGAGGGCGCTTGGCCGGCGTTCGCCGACGGCGCGGCCATTCTGTTCCGGCACGCCAACGCGCCCGGGACGGGCGATCCGCCGGGCCTGCGGCTCGACGATTGCGCGACCCAGCGCAATCTCGACGACATGGGCCGCGCGCAAGCCCGCGCGATCGGGGCGGCGTTCCGCGCACGCGGCGTGACGGTCGGCCGGGTGCTGAGTTCGCGGTGGTGCCGGGCGAGGGAAACGGCCGAACTCGCCTTCCCGGGCCAGGTCGTGGCCGAACCGGCCTTCGACTCGTTTTTCGGCGATACGACCCGGCGCGCGGCGGCGACCGAGGCGGCGCGGCGCGTGCTCGCCGCCTGGCGCGGGCCGGGCGTGCTCGTCGCCGTGACCCATCAAGTCAACATCACCGCGTTGACCGGCATCTTCCCCCAGTCGGGGGAGGGGATCGTGCTCGAACCCCACGACGGCGCCGTGCGCGCGATCGGACGCTTGCGCCCCGGCCCGGATGGGCCGATTTTCGTGAGATGACCTCCTTGCGCGCCATCCGTCTTTGGACGTGTCTTTTCGTCGCCGCGCTGCTCGCCGGCTGCGGCGGACCCGCATCGCTTTACGACCGCGTCGGCGGGTTCGAGACGATGGTCCATCTCGGCGATTCGTTGATCGTCGATATCGGCCGCGATCCGGTGTTGCGCGAACGTTTCCGCGGCTTTTCTTGGCGCGACATCCAGCGCCAGCGCAGCGCCAATGTGGCCTTCGTCTGCGCGATCGCCGGCGGCCCGTGCCGCTACGACGGGCCCGATATGGCCGAAGTCCACCGCGGCATGGACATCACCGACGCGGAATTCGACCGGATGATCGCCCTTTTTGCGGCCGCGGCGCGGCGCGCCTCGCCCGACCCGGTCGCCGCCGACGAATTCATCGCCCGCTTCGCCCCCTTGCGCGCGGCCATCGTCGCGCGCCCCGGCGGCCAGACGACCGCGCGCACGCGCGATTGACGGGGGCGGCGGGCAACTGCGATAAGCCGCCTCCCATGATCCGTCTCGACAACATCGGCAAGCGCAACGGCGGGCGGATTCTTTTCGTCGAAGCCTCGGCGGCACTCAATCGCGGCGAAAAGATCGGCCTCGTCGGTCCCAACGGGGCCGGCAAAACCACGATCTTCCGCCTGATCGCGGGCGAGGAGACGCCCGACGAGGGCCAGGTCGTCGTCGAACGCGGCACGACGGTGGGCTATTTCAGCCAGGACGTGGGCGAGATGGCCGGACGCAGTGCGCTGGCCGAAGCGATGGCGGGTGCGGGCCCGGTGTCGGAGATCGCAGCCGAGTTGAAGGCGCTGGAAGCCCGCATGGGCGACCCCGACGCCGCCGACGATCTGGAGGCGACGATAGAGCGCTTCGGCGAGGCGCAAGCGCGGTTCGAGGAGCTCGGCGGCTACGCGCTGGAGGCGCGCGCGCGCGAAACCCTTGCCGGACTCGGCTTCGACCAAGGGATGATGGACGGCGATGTGGGCGCCCTATCGGGCGGCTGGAAGATGCGCGTGGGACTTGCGCGCATCCTGCTGATGCGCCCGGACGTCATGCTGCTCGACGAACCCAGCAACCACCTCGACATCGAAAGTCTGATCTGGCTCGAGGATTTCCTGCGCGGGTTCGAAGGCGCCTTGATGATGACCTCCCACGACCGCGCGTTCATGAACCGCGTGATCGGCAAGATCGTCGAGATCGACGGCGGCACATTGACGAGCTATTCGGGCGACTACGATTTCTACGAACGCCAGCGCGCGCTGGCGGAGAAACAGCAGCAAGCGCAATTCGAGCGCCAGCAGGCGATGCTCGCCAAGGAAATCGCGTTCATCGAACGCTTCAAGGCGCGCGCGAGCCACGCCGCGCAGGTGCAAAGCCGCGTCAAGAAGCTCGACAAGATCGACAAGATCGAGCCGCCGCGCCGCCGCCAGACCGTGGCCTTCGACTTCCCCGCCCCGCCGCGCTCGGGCGACGACGTCGCCGTCATCAAGGGCGTCGTGAAGAAGTACGGCGCGAAGACGATCTACGAAGGATTCGACCTCGCCATCCGGCGCAAGGAACGCTGGTGCGTGATGGGCGTGAACGGTGCCGGCAAATCGACGCTGTTGAAACTCGTCGCGGGCGCGACCGCGCCCGATTCGGGCACCGTCGCGCTCGGCGGCTCGGTCAAGCTGGGCTACTTCGCCCAGCACGCGATGGAAACGCTGGATGGCGGCCGCACGGTGCTGGAGACGCTGTCCGACGCCTTCCCGCGCGCGGGCCAGGGCAGCTTGCGCACGCTCGCCGGCTGCTTCGGCTTCTCGGGCGACGACGTCGAGAAGAAAGCGCGCGTGCTGTCGGGCGGGGAAAAGGCGCGGCTGGCGATGGCGCTCATGCTGTTCGATCCGCCGAACTTCCTGGTGCTCGACGAGCCGACCAACCACCTCGACATCGCGACCAAGCAGATGCTGATCGGGGCCCTTTCGGATTACGAGGGCACGATGCTGTTCGTGTCCCACGACCGGCATTTCCTGGCGGCGCTGTCCAACCGCACGCTGGAACTGACGCCCGAAGGGCCGCACCGCTACGACGGCGGCTACGTCGAATACGTCGCGCGCACCGGTCAGGAAGCGCCGGGCTTGCGCGACTGAAGCCGCGCGACGGACGCGGGCGGCGCCAAACGGCCGCGCGCGCGTTCGACGCAGGCGAGCAGCTCCTCGCGGCTGACGCGATCGCGCGCCATCACGGCCCGGACGACGGGATCGCCCAGCATTTCGTCCAATCGCGGCTCGTCGTAGCGCAAATCCCACATCGTCGTTCTCCGGTTCCGACGGTGGGGTGTAGCGACCGAATGCGGCGGAAAGCGGGCACGCGCGGGAAATTTCCGCGACAGTTCGGCGCGGTCGAAGCCTCAGGCGACCCGGCGATTGGGGTCGCGCAGCATCGCGTCGATATGGAAGCCCTGGAAAATTCGGATCCCGGCGGCTTGGCCGAGTTCGAGCGCTTCGGCCGTCTCGCAATGGGCCATGATGAGGCGGCCCGGTTCGGCGGCGGCGACCTTTTCGGCGACGTTGGCCTCGCGCCATTCGGCGGGGCGTTCGGGCCGGTAGAACACCTTGATGAAATCGGCGCCCATTTCGGGGCGCGAGAACAGCGGCAGCACGTCGAGCGTGACAGCGTCGAGCAGGACCCGGTAGCCGGCGTTGCGCAGGAACTCGCACGCGGTCAGATACTCGGCGAAATCCCAGAACACGTCGAAACGCTGGATTTCGATGATCAACTGGCTTTTCGGAATGAAGTTGGCGATCCGCGTGTCGAACTCGCGGAACGTCGTGCTCATGATCGTTTGGATGTTCAGATTGAGCGACACGTTGCCCGATTGGCGCGTGACGAAGCCGTCGAACATCGCGCGCAGCACGCGCTGGTCCATCGTGCGCGTCAGCTGCTGGAACAGCGGCTTGACCGCGCGCAGATCGTTCTTGGGCGCCACGAGCTGGCGCAGATCGTTGACGCCGACGAACACCTCGCGGAAGAAGGGCCGGATCGGTTCGCCCGGCGCCATCGCGCAGGCGATCTGGCTTTTGAGGAAGCCGGTGATGTCCGCCTTGCGCAGCAGATCCTCGAGTTTGGACAGGGCCGGAACCGTCAGCGGTTGGCCTTGCGTCGATCCGATCGACGTGCCGGCCTTCTGGAGCAGACGCTGGCGGCGCTCCTGGAAGGCTTTGTAGTCCTCGTAGATCTTCTGAACGATGCCTTCGAAATCCGCGAAGCTGTCCTTGAAGGGGAACAGCTCGTAGGCTTGCGCGGCTTGGCCTTCCTCGAGCCCGGCGGCGGAGGCGTGCGTGCGCAGGATGCCTTTGAGGTCGTCCTCGATCGAATCGAGGTGGTAGCGGTGATCGCGCCGGAACAGCAGCACGATGTTGTAGTTGTGCATGGCGTAGACGCCGGCATCGGCACCCGACACCAGCGCCTGCAGCGCCTTGATGATCTGCTGGAAGTTTTCCCGCCGCCGGCTGAACCAAGCGGGCGAGTTCATCGCGATGATGGCACCGTAGCGGTACTGGATGTCGTCGGCGCGCTTGATGCGCTCCATCTCGCTGAGGAGGGTTTCCTCGTCGGAGGATTCGCCCTTGGGATCGATCATCGCGCGCCTCCCGGAGCGGCGAGCGCCGGCTCCACGCGCCGCGCCCACGGCAGACCGCGCACGCCCGACGGCGGCGACGGCCGCTCGCGCCAAGTTTTGACGATGCCCAAGGCTTCGGGCGTACCCAGGCGGTCGAACAATGCGACGGCCGCTTCGGGCGGTCCGCCTTGGCCCTCGGCCTCGGGCAGCAAGCGCCCTTCGGTCGACGACGTGCGGCGCACGAGATGCCCGAGCGCGAGGAAATGCGCGCGTTCCATGCCCAGCGCGCGGCCGGCGACCGCCAAGGCGCGGCCGTCCTGCTGATAGAGCACGCGCCGCGCGATCTTGATCGGCAATTCGGCGAGCCGCGCGAAGATCGCCTCGAACAGCGACACGTGGCCCTGTCGCAGCGTCTTGACCAGAATCGCGGGATCGTTGAGGCGCTCGCTTTGGATCGCGTCGGCGAGCCGATCGGTCGCCGTCCCCCAATCGTAGCTCGCAGCGTGGTCGGCGGCGGCCTGCACGCTGGCTTCCTCGATCGCCCACTCCATCTCGCCCGCCCATTCGACGGCCCAAGCGTCGAACGGGTGGCGCTCGCGGATGCGGCGCTTCAGATCGGCGGCGACCCAGCCGTAAAGCCGCGCCGCGACCTCGCCGGGCAGATCCTCGCGGCCCACGAGCGGGCGCTGCAATTCGGCGCGCTCGCGCGACAACTCGGCGAGATAGGCGTAGGTCGCCTCCGCGATGCGCGCCGAACGGTTGTCGAGCAACTCGCGCATCACATCGACGTCGCCGGAGTCCACCAGCGCCGCGGCAACCGTCGCCGATACTTCCTCGCGACCCGCGATCGCCAAGCGATGGGCCATGCCGCGTTGGCGGACGATCTCGATCAAATCCTCGTCGGCGAGGGCCGCGCTCATCGTCAGCAGCGGCCGGGCGATGTCGATCTCGTCGTTGGCGAGCGCCACGACCAGTTCCTTGGGCGCATCGGGCGTTTCGGCCAGCCGTTCGGCCAAGCGCAGCTTGATGTCGGCCTCGATGTCGCGGATCAGGCGGCGCACGATGTCCGCGGCGATCTCGTATTCGGCGCGGTCAAGGGATGCGGGCACGTCCGCGAGAATCTCGCCGAGTTCGTTCCCCACGGTCGCGCGCGCGGCACCGCGGCCCGTCCGGGCCACGGCCAACAAGCTTTGGATCTTTTTTTGGATCAGCTCGTCCATGCGATTCCGCGCGCAAAAAGCGCGACACATACCCTACGCTTTCTCCCAAGTTTGGGGCAAGCGATAGGACTGACGGGGCAACCTATTGGGAGTCCGCTCAATTTTCCTGTCGGTCGGAGAGTTCGCTGCCAGGACAAGATGCGACTAATTCGCACTTGCATATCTCTGCGGCGAGCACTATGTTTCTCGCAACTGCAACTCATTCTCATTTTGGAGCGCCAAATGTCCAAGTTTTCGCGAAGGTTCTTTCTCGGGGGCGCCGCAACCGCTGCCGGGCTTGCGGCGGTCGACGCGCGGCCGGCCTGGGCGCAAGGCGCGGGCGGCGGCGTGATCAATCTCTACACGGCGCGCCATTACGACACCGACGAGGCGATCTACGCGAGTTTCACCCGTGCGACGGGAGTCCGGGTCAACCGAATCGAGGCCGAAGCCGACGCGTTGATGCAGCGCATGCGCGCGGAAGGCGCCAATTCCCCCGCCGACGTTTTCGTCGCGGTCGACGCCGGCCGGTTGTGGCGCGCGCACGAGGCGGGCTTGCTCCAGCCCGTCCGTTCGGCGGCGTTGGAGGCCGCCGTGCCCGCCAATTTCCGCGAGCCGGAGGGCCATTGGTACGGCCTTTCCAAGCGCGCCCGCGTGATCGTGTACGACAAAGCGCGCGTCCGCCCGGCGGACATTCCGACCTACGAATCCCTCGCGGACGCCAAGTGGCGCGGCAAGATTCTCGTCCGCTCCTCGACCCACGTCTACAATCTGTCGCTGGTCGGCGCGCTGATCGCCGCGCACGGCGAGGCGAAGACCGAGGAATGGGCGCGCGGGATCGTCGCCAATCTGGCGCGGCCTCCGCGCGGCGGCGACACCGACCAGATCCGCGGCGTGGCGGCGGGCGAAGGCGAAGTCGCCATCGTCAACCAGTACTACTACGCCAATCTGATGCGCTCGACCCGCGAAGCCGACCAGACGGTCGTCGCCAAGACGGCGGTGCATTTCCCCAACCAAGGTGCCGCCGAGCGCGGCACGCATGTGAACATCGCCGGCGCGGGCGTCGCGCGTCATGCGCCCAACCGCGCGAACGCGGTGCGGTTCCTCGAATACCTCGCCTCGCCCGAAGCCCAAGCGATCTTCGCCGAGGGCAACAACGAATACCCCGTGGTGCGCGGCACGCGGCTGTCCTCGCAGCTTGCGACGCTGGGCGAGTTCCGCGAGGACGCGCTCAACGCCGCCGTGTTCGGCCGCAACAACGAGGCCGCCCTGCGGCTGATGGACCGGGCCGGCTGGCGGTAAGGCTTCGAGCCCCTTGCCGTTCGGCGGCCGCGACGGGCCGTCGTCCGCCCCGCGTCCCCGGGGGAACGGACGGCGGCCCGGATCTTTTTCGGCTAAACTGGAGGCGTGAACTACCGACACGCCTTCCACGCCGGAAATTTCGCCGACGTCGTCAAGCACGCGACCTACGCTTGGACGCTCGCGCGCCTCGCCGAGAAACCCAAACCTTTCGTCGCGCTCGACACGCATGCCGGGCTCGGCGAATACGACCTCGACGCCGATCAGGCCGCACGCACGGGCGAATGGCGGACCGGCATCGGGCGCGTGCGCGATGCGCTCGGCACGGCACCCGCAGCACTCGCCCCCTATGCCGCGAGCCTCGCCGCCCTCGACCCGCGCTTTTATCCCGGCAGCCCGCGCGTGGCGGCGGCCCATCTGCGCGCCGAGGATCGTCTGATCCTGTGCGAAAAGCATCCCGCCGACGCCGAGACCTTGCGACGGACTTTCGCGGAGGAGACGCGCGTGGAAATCCGCGCCGACGACGGCTACGCGGTGCTGAAGGCGGCGTTGCCACCCAAGGAACGGCGCGGCGTCGTCCTGATCGATCCGCCCTTCGAGGCGAAGGACGAATTCGCGCGGCTGGCCGGCGCGCTGCGCCAGGGGCTCAAGCGCTTCGCCACCGGCACGTTCCTCGTCTGGTATCCGATCAAGGACCGCGCGGGGCCGGACGCGCTGATCGGCGGCTTCGCCGACGGTGCGGTCAAGCGCGTGGGCGTGTGCGAAATCGAGTGGGCGCAAGCGCCCGATGGCAAAGGCTTGCGCGGGTGCGGCATGCTGTCGGTCAACGCGCCGTGGCGCTACGAGGAAGCGATGCGCGAGGCCTGGGGCTGGTGCGCGGATCGTTTTCCGCCGGGCGCGCAAATCCGCGTCGAGACCGTGGTGGGGGAATGAAGGCATGCTGATCGTCCAATTCACCGATACGCACGTGATGGCCGAGGGACGCCTCGCCTACAAACGCTTCGACACCCACGCGATGCTTGCCGCCGCCATCGCGGCGATCGGCGCGCTCGATCCCGCGCCCGATCTGGCCTTGGCCACGGGCGACATGGTCGACCGCGGCGATCCGGCCGAGTACGCGCGGCTCAAAAATCTGCTGGATCGCTTGCCGATGCCCCTTGCCCTGATCCCGGGCAATCACGACGCGCGCGCGGCCATGTCGGCGGCGTTCGCCGGGTCGGCGATCGTCGGGTCGGGCGAATTCCTGCACTGGGTCCGCGACGATCTGGGGGCACTGCGCGTGATCGGTCTGGATTCGTCGACGCCCGGCCAGGTGGGCGGATCGCTTTGCGCCGCGCGTTTGGCTTGGCTCGATGCGACGCTCGCCGCCGCCCCCGACCGTCCCACGCTGATCGCCCTGCACCATCCGCCCTTCCCGACCGGCATTTCGCATATCGAACGTTTCCCTTTCCCCGGCGCCGAGGATTTCGAGCGCGTCGTCGCCAAGCACCGGCAGATCGTGCGGGTGATCGCCGGCCACCTGCACCGGCAAATGCTCGCCCCCTTCGGCGGCACGATCGCCAGCGTGTGCCC
>JADCGK010000133.1 GCA_020249045.1 Azospirillum sp.
AGACTGCGAACATGGAAAAAGGCGGACCGGTCAAACGATGACAAAAGGGAATCGGCGAGAAACGCCCGGTCGGCGGGCAGCGGGTGGGCTTGCGCGCGCGACCGGGCGCCCCCACCATGGGGGTACCACCCACCCATGGAGTTCGCGTCATGACTGTTACGATTCAGCTCGTCGGCTTCGCCTTCGAGCGTGGTCCGATCCCGCACGGCCAAGCACAAGAGATCGCCGCGACGTTCGAGATCGCTTCCGAAGCCCCGGCGATGCGCAACACGCTGACCGTGCGCTGGCATGCGCCTAGGGAAGAGACGAACTTGGTTACTCGGGCTCATTATGAGCTCCGGGGCCACCTTGCAGCTCTTCACCGACAAGCCGATACTTGGAAGCTGGAGCACACTTCGGAGCCGAAGGATCGCTCGACGAAACCCGAACAAAGCCAGGCGGGCACTCGACCGTCTCCAAATCCTTGACGGCGGCAGCCGGCGCAGAAAACACGGGGCCGATCAGCAAGTAACCGTTCGGCAGAACGGTGACGGTCGGTGGAAGGTCGATGGCCATCGCTTGCTACTCCCTTGCGCTGGTGATGACGGGATCGCGGGCGCCGAGCGGCGCCGGGAACACGTCCGGACGCAGCTCGTGCGCCGGGATGCCGCTTTCGGCCGCCACGCGCGCGACATGCGCCGGCGGGACGCGGGTCCATTGGGAAACGGCCTGCGGGCTGACACCGCACAGCGCGGCGGTCTTTACGACGCCGCCGATCGCCGAGATCGCACGGTCCATCGGCGAGGGTTCGGGCGCATCGGCAAGTTGGGCGTCGCGCGGGGGCATGGGCTGGTCCATGTCCCTGTATGTAAGATGGGCTTACCTTAATGTCAATAGGTCTTACATTTCGGCCCGTAAGGTGACCTTACACACTGTCGCCATGCCGATTCGTCGAACCGAAGTTTCGCCTCCCGATCCAGAGCGCGGCGCCAGAATCCGCGCCGCGCGCAAGGCCAAGCAGCTGAGCCAGGAGCAACTGGCCGCCGAGATTGGCGTGAGCCGGGTCGCGGTCACGCAGTGGGAGGGCGGTGAAATGCCCGAAGCGTGGCGCTGGCCGCGCCTCGCGCAGTCTTTGGGGGCCGGGCTCGATCACTTGATCCGCGGGATCGGCGGCCCGCCCACAAATCCCATCGTCGGCTATGTCGGCGCGGGCGCGGAAGTGCATCCGGTCGACGACTACGCCAAGGGTGCGGGCATCGACGAAGCCCCGCCCTTCCCCGGCCAGGACGGCCCGGCCGTGGCCGTGCGCGTGCGCGGCGATTCGATGCTGCCGATGCTCGAGGATGGTTGGCTGCTCTACTACAGCCGGGACCACGACGGCGTGCCCGAGGACTGCATCGGGAAGCTGTGCGTCGTCCAGATCGAGGACGGGCCGACCCTGGTCAAAACCTTGGAGCGGGGTCGCCGCCGGCGGCATTTCCGGCTCGTGAGCCACAACGCCAGCCCGCGCGAGGACGTGCGCCTCAAATGGGCCGCGCGCGTGCGGGCCATTGTGCCTTAATCTTGCCCGGAGCGGCTTGTAGGCTTCGCTTGACGGCGCTTACACGGAAATCCATATTTCGCCCTATGTCCAGCGCAATTCCTTAACGCTATCAAATGCCCGCCGGCGGCAAGCCGGCATGCGCCCGGAGTCCGCCTAATCGCAAGGACAATGCTCATGTCCAAGTCCCGCCCAACCGCCCGTCGGAAATCCGCGTCGCACGCCACAGCGCGCCGTTCGACGCCCAAGCGCGTAGAGGTCGTCTATCGCACGATCGACAGCCTTCATGTGTTCGAGGCGCCGGATTTTCTTGGCCTGCATTCGGCGGACGCAAACCTGAAATCGGCGTTCGCCGGTATCGGTGATGCCGTAACGGCTTACATGCAAGCCGTCGCACGCGCGCCGCTGGTCTATCGTCCCGAGATATCGTTCGCGCAATTTCGGGAGCGCCTAAAAAGCGGAAGCTACACGACTGGCCGCCGATTTCATGCCGAGCTGCAAGAAACTGCCGCTCAAGCGGCCGCTTAAAAGGCGAAGCTGACCCGTGGCGTCACGCGGCGAGCCTCAATTGGTTGTGCGCGTGCTTACGGTGCTGGCCAATAAGTATAAGTTTCGGCCCACTAGAATCGTGGCGGGGCAGAAATGGTCTTGGCGCTCGGCTTTAGGGGCGCCACTGGTAGTGAATCTTCCGTCGACAGTGCACCCGATCTTTACGCCGGATGGCGCTCATGCATGGGTTAGTCACGAGAAAGCTTATTTTTCGGAACAATACACTGCCCTGCTCATCGATAGCGCGCGCTCAATCGCGGAGAATGTGCCGCGGCAAATTCAACCGTCGGCGACAACCCGCGTCGTCTTTAGCGCAATCAAAGCGGACCGATAATCCCTACCGCCCCTGCCCCGCTCGGCCGAGCCGCGACTTCGCTCGGAGCCTAGCGTCAGCCTTTAGGCTTCTGGACCGCACCCTCTACCTCCCGCCGCAGCCTTCGCGTATCGGCGGCAATCTCGGCCAAATATCCGAGTCCCTGCCCCGCGCCGATAGTCAGCAGGGCACCGACGACGTGCGGCGCGTACGAAAAGGCGCCAGCGACATCCAATCCACGCGGCAGCGAGAACAGCGTCGTCAGAGCCAGGGCAATGCTGGCGATCAGGCCCGCCCACCCGACAAGAGATATCCACACATCGAGCCCGATCCTGCTCACTGCCCCGCCCTCGGCAGCAGCCAATCCCGGAACTCGCCAAGCGACGAAAACACCTGCGTGTGCCCCCGACGGGTCGCGTGCCAAGTGTCGTTTTGCTGAGGCTCAATCCGCCAGCCTTGCGCCTCCATGCGCACGACCATCCGCTGCACGTCCTCGGGTAGCGCCGCGCGCTGCGCTGGCAGCGGGACACGCGCGGGCGCCGCAGGGTTTGGTTCCGCGATCTCCGGCAGCGAGAAGCCCGAAATCTGCCCGGCCGCGCTCGGAGCGCCAACGCCGGTCAATCGCCGCAGCTCGCCGGTCATCGTCTCCATCGCGCTCAGGATTGCGCCCGCCGCGACCAGCGCGAAGCCAAAGCCGATCGCGAGAAACACCGGGGTTTCCTGGATCGCCGACGGGAACTGGATTGTGCCGCGAAGCCCAAAATCGACGGGCCGACTGGCCGGAACGCCGAACCACGCAATCACGCCAAACACGACGAACAACCACCCGACGATCGACAAAAACAGCGGCATTTGCGCCTCCAACGCGTAGCGTTGCCAACTTCTCATAAGAACAACCCTGACTCAATGTAAGTTGGTCTTGACAATAAGGTAAGCTGGTCTTACATCTGGACCTCATCCCCACCCGATGAGGTCCGAGATGCCCGACACCTTCCCCTTCGAAATCAAGAACCGCTGGACCGGCGCCGTGATCTTCACGGCCGCCCTGGCCGCCGAACTTAAGACCCGCGCGCGCTCGGTGCAGCTGGGCGCCGCAGTCAAGCTGGCGCTGGCGACGCGCGCGAACCTGACGGGCGCGGACCTGACGGACGCGAACCTGACGCGCGCGGACCTGACGCGCGCGGACCTGACGCGCGCGAACCTGACGGACGCGGACCTGACGCGCGCGAACCTGACGGACGCGGACCTGACGGACGCGAACCTGACGCGCGCGGACCTGACGCGCGCGGACCTGACGGGCGC
>JADCGK010000134.1 GCA_020249045.1 Azospirillum sp.
AGGCGGCGTCTAGACGGTTTGGGCCAAGATATATCGTAGTGACTGGCAACTGAAGCGGGACGACTAAAAAGTGATCGTAAAAGAAATAAGGAATACTCAATACACCATCAGGAAAGCAATTGAATGGCCCCTTCTTCCTTCGATTTGACAAAAAAGCGCGTGGGGCGTCCAACACGTTTTGGTCATAAAGATGTTAGGCATGCACTTCTTTCTGCAGCTTCTGAAATTTTGGAAGTTATTGATGTGTCGGATTTTTCTCTTCGCGAGTGCGCACGCCGGGCGGGGGTCTCCCATGGTGCGCCCGCGCATCATTTTCTCGGTAGAATAGGTCTGCTGACGGAACTGGCGGCCGAATCTTTCGATGCACTGGGGCGCGCCATTGATCGGCGATTGATGAAGGCGTCCGACGATCCCGCGGATCGGTTCCGTGCGGCGGCCACCGCGTATATCGATTACGCGGTTCACAACAAGGCGCGGTTCCAATTGATGTACCGCGCCGAAGTGATCGACCAGCAATCTCCGCGTCTGCGCGGCGCGTTCGAGGCGTGCTATCGCCGGATTTACGGCACGATGTCCACGTTGCTGGGATCCGGCACACGGCGTTTGGACGAGCGCACGGTCGCGCGTTTCGCGATGGCTTGGTCGGGTATCCATGGATTCGCCATTCTCGCGCTCGACGGCGATTTCGGCTCCTTCGGTGAGTTCAAGGAGCGCGAGCCCGGTCACGGTACGCGGCATATTCTGACACTCGCGGCCGACGTCATCGACGAAATCGTGGTCACGCTGTCGCGTTGATCGACGGGCCGCGCAGCTTACGGCTCGCGGCCTTGCTCAAATCCCGTTCGGGTTCGGAGCACCTGCCCTTGGAGGGCTGGTCCCCTTGTTTGGCGATCGGTTTGCTTCAAGCTGAGGCATCGACGCATGTCGACAAGAGGCGGCCAGAGGGGCTGATTAATCGCGTATAAGTTGCAACAAGGGCAGCGCAGGGTTTGTTTTTGCGCAAAAAATAGACAATGCAAGGCTATGCATTATGCAAAAGGATTGAAAAATACTGAGTATTCAACGGATTGACAATTAATCAGACGACGACTAAATACCGTAGTAGTGTAACGGTGTGACGGTCGCAATGTCTTCGGCGCAACCCGGTTCTGGTTTCAAAAAAAAGCGGGGCATGCGGCCGAGCGCTTCGCCGCTTCTCGATCAAATTTGCCATGGCGGTTCCGCCGTTGCTTTGAATCTGACGCGTTTGGCTTCGGTGCCGGCGGAAAGCCGGTTGTTTCGTTGCGCGTCGTTGAATTCGACCGTGATCTTCAAGTATCCGAATTTCGATCACGAAGTCGCCGACACGCAAACCCAACTCGGTGCGGCGACGGCCGGGCAGGCGGGCGGCAGCGCAGCGCCGGAGAAGGCAAAGGCGGGCGGCGCTCGCCCCATCGAAACGGCGATCTTCGTTCCGCATGATCCGACGGATTTGCCCGCGGGCGGTTACGGGATTTATCTGCGCCAGCGGGATTTCGAGGAGCTTCTCAAGCGGCATATCGGTCTGGATTTGAATTCGTCGGATCCGTCCTATGAACAGGATGTCGCGGTCCTGCGCGCAATCGACAGGATTCCGTCTCTCGATCCGTTCCTGTTGAAGGGGGTGCTGTCGTTTTGCGCCCATCGCATCGACAAATCCTATTTCTCGATCTCGCCGGAGGAGGAAAGTGCCGTCCGCGAGGTCATCGCGGAGAAGCTCCGGCCGATCGTGGCGAAGGCTTTGGCGCTGGATTCCATGGATATGGTGCGCGAGCGGACCGAGGAGTTTTTGGACTCGCTCTGGAATCCGGACATGCCGGAAGCGGCGATTTTTCTTCGTGCCCTCGGCATTCCGAGCGAGAACGCCCGTTCGGTCATCGACGGCTGGAAGGGCATCGCGTTCTACAAGGTGATTTTCGACGACACCAAAGCGGGCGTGCTGTCGCTTGTGAGGTGGCTTGATTCGGATGCTGCCAACCCCCGCGAGGGACGCTCGGATCGCGGCCGTGCGGAACGCATCGGCATGTTCCGTACTCAGGTCCGGGAGAAGCTCAAGGCCGTCTCCCAGCAGATGTTCGAGGTCTTCAAACGCTACGAGCGCAGCCATCAGCAATTACTTGCCGAAGGCAAGGCCGGTTCGTTCCGCATGTTCCTGGAGAACGTCGACCGTTACTACTGGGTCCTCGGTTATTGCTCGATGTCGTTGCGCCATTGCACGAGCGTCTTCAACCGGCACACGACCAACGGCGTGCGCACCCATTTGTCCTACGCAGAGCTCGAAGAGATGCTCGCGCGGATCAATACGACCCTCAGCAGCCAATCGGACGGAAAATGTCTCTAGCGCCCCGCACCGGCACCGCGCCGACCTGGCTCTCCGACCTCATGGCGATGAAGTCGACCAGAGGCGCGGCGATGGTCGACGGCAGCGTGGAAGGCGTCATCCGGATCCTGGACGAGTTCTTTTCGATGTTCGGTTGGCGGCGGATCGTCGCGGCGAGGTCGTCGTCGGCGGTGATCGTGTTCCGGCGGCCGGGACAGATACTGCGCTTTCGGGCGGCCCCGGTGATCGACGGTCGGAGGGCGCGCACCAGCGTCGACGTGGAATGGGTTCGACTGGGCGGGGACGAAACCGCCGAGCCGGCGCCTGCGGCGCGCCGAACCCGTCACTGAACGGCGCCGGCGGCGCCTCAGCGCAGCGCGAAGACACCGCCCCAGTCGCGCGCGGCGGGCGCCGGATCGACGCCGAGCATCAGCAGCGCCTTCCAAATGACGATCGTCGTCGCGTCGTGGAAGGGAATGCCGGTCTCGGCCTCCATCTCCGCCGCCACGACGGCCGATGGGAAGTTCGTACACCAGCCAAGCAACACGTCGGGCTTGGCCTTTGCCGCCGCCCGCGCTTGGGCGCGGATATCGTCGAGCGGCACGCTGGCGTAACTCAGATTGTCGGTCAGGCGGGAATTGGCGCGCGAGACGGTTTCGAACCCGAGGGCCGCGAAGTTCCGCTCGATTTTCGCCTGATAGGCGTCGGTATAGGGGGTCACGAACCCGATCCGCTTGGCGCCGATCCAGCCCAGAGCCTCGACCTCGGCCGTCAACGACGAGGTCGCAGGGCATCCCGCCGCCGCCGCCATTCGCGCGACCAAATCCGCTTCGACGACGTGTCCGACCGAACCGCCCTTCGAGCCGTTCCACACGACTACCCCGGGTTTCGCATGGCCGAGGAGTCGCGCCGCGCCGAGCATTGATTCCCAATCGTAGGAATCCGGGAAGGGATCGCTCGAACCGAACACGGCCGAGCGCGAATGCAGGCCGACGACCGCGGGAAAGCCGGCGAGGACGGCGGCGGTGACCCGCTCGACGACGTTGTTGCCCGACGGCGTGACGGTCGCAAGATAGGTCGTCTGGGCTTGAAAGCGGGCGGCGAGGGTCATGGCGTCAATATCCCAGTTGGCGGGGAAGCCACAGCACGAGCTGCGGCACGAACATGCACACGAACAGCAATCCGTACATCATCGCGACGAAGGGCCAAATGTGACGGGATATCTCCGCGAGCGATATCCGCGCGAGGCCGCACAGAACGAACAGCACCACGCCGACCGGTGGCGTCAGCATGCCGATCACCAGGTTGAAGACGAACAGGAACCCGAAATGCAGCGGGTCGATGCCGTATTGCAGAGCGATCGGATGCAGAAGCGGCACCAGCATGATGTACGCCGCGTTGGATTCGAGGAAGCAGCCCACGACGAAGAGCGCGAGTGCGACCAGCAGCATGAAGACGATCGGATCGTCGGTCGTGTCCTTGAGCAGCCGGGCGAGCTTCAGCGGCAGCATGTCGATGGTCAGAACGAACGTGACGGCGGAGGCGAAGGCGATCATCGCGCCGACGACCGCCGAGGTGATCGCGGCGCGCAGAACCAGGTCGGGCAGATCGCGCAGCGCGAGTTTGCGCGTGACGAAGAACCCGATCGCAAGCGCGTAGACGACCGCGATTGCCGAGCCTTCCGTGGCCGTGAACGCGCCGCCGACGATTCCGCCGATCACGACGACCGGCATCATCAGAATGACGAGCGACCGGCGCAGCTCGTGGCCGACGCGGGCCCAGGCGAACGCCTCGCCGGTCGGCGGGAAGTTCCGCCGACGCGCGTAGAAGGACACCATCGCCATCATCGCGCAGACCAAAATGATGCCCGGCACGACGCCGGACATGAACATGGCGCCGACCGAGACGCTCGGTCCCGCCATGAAGGCGTAGACGATCATCGCACCGGACGGCGGGATGATCGGGCCGAGATTGGCGGCGGCGGCAACGATCGCCGAGGCGAATCCGACGCCGTAGTATCGGCTGAGCGGCTTGAGCAACGTCGAGCCGAGTGCCGACGCGTCGGCGACGGCGGCACCCGACACGGTCGACAAGCCCATCCCGGCCAGGATGGTGACGTGTCCCAACCCCCCACGTACGCGCCCGACGGCCGCATTGGCGAGATCGATGAGCCGCTCCATGATCCCGGCTTTCATCATCAATTCGCCCGCCAGGACGAAGAACGGGATCGACATCAGCGGAAAGGCATTGACCGCGTTCATCATCCGGCTGGGCAGCATCGTGTGGTCGATGCCGCTCATCCACAGTCCGACGACCGCGCCAGCACCCAAGGCGAAGGCGAGCGGCATGCCGATCAGCCCGGCGCCGAGGAATGCGAGCATGACGGCAGCACTCATCGCGCGGTCACTCCGTCGCCAGAAGGGCGGATTCCGACGCCCAAGGACCGAAAGCCGCGAGACGAAGCAAATGCGCGCAAGAGTGGACCGCGCCGACGCAGACAGCGACCACGAACCACGACGCGCTGAACTCGAGCGAGGCCATCTTTTCGTCCCATTGATCGCTGGCAAGCACGTAGGACTGCCAGCCGACCAACGCCATGATCCCGGCCGAGGCGAGCGCCACGCCCCGGGCCAGAAGCGAGCGGAGGCTTGCGGGCAGTAGATTGACCAGCAGGTCGATTCCGATATGCGCCTTCATGCGCACGCCGACCGGGATCGCCAGGAAGATCGACCAGACGAAGGCCAGGCGCGACACCTCGTCCGCCCAGCCGATCGACGAATTGAACAGATAACGCAAGCCGACCTGGGTCGAGACGACCGCGACCATCGCGGCCATCGCCGCGACGATCGCCCATTTCGCGGCGACGTCGGCGGCGTGCAGCGCCGCATCGACCGTCGCGCGGACGGCTTCGCTCACGAACCCGCCTGCCGGCGTACCTCGGCCAAAACGCGATCGACCAGATCGCCGCCCACGCGTTTGCGGATTTCGTCGATCACGCCCGCGGTCATTTCGCGCATTTTTGCGATCTCGGCCGGCGGCAGGGCGTCGTATTGCATGCCAAGCCGTTGGAGTTCGACGAGCGCCTTCTCGTCGTTCTCCTTGGCGACCGAGCGTTGGGCGGCGACCGCTTTGGCCATGTTCGCGCGGATCGCGCTCTGGAATTCGGGACGCAAGCCGTCGAAGACCCGCTTGTTCGCCACGACGGCGATGAAGTCGAAGAAATGCCCCGTGTTGGAGACGTAGCGCTGCACCTCGTTGAAGCGGCTCGCGAGGATCAGATTGTAGGGGTTCTCGTGGCCGTCGATGACGCGCTGTTGGAGCGCCGAGTAGACCTCGCGGATATCCATCGCCAACGGGTTTGCACCGAGTGCACGGAACGTCGCGAGATGGGTTTCGTTGGGTTGCAGGCGGATTTTGAGGCCCCGCAGATCCTCGATCGTCCGGATCGGGCGGACCGAGTTCGTGACCTGCCGCGCGCCGAGTTCCATGAAGCCGAGGGCGACGAAGCCCTTGTCGGCCATTCGCGCATCGATCAACCGGCCGATCTCGCCGTCCATCACGCGATAGGCCGTCTCGCGGTTGGGGAACAGGAAGGGCAGGGAGACCGCCTCGAGTTCCGGCACCGTACGCGCAAGAAAAGCCATACCCACCCATGTCATCGCGATTGCGCCCGAGCGGGTCTGCGTGACGTTCTCCTGGGCGCCGCCAAGCTGCATATTCGGGAACGTCTCGATCACGAGGCGCCCTTGGGTCTGCGCCTCCACGTGCTTCTTGAACTGCTCGATGGCGAGCGTGGAGGAATGTTCGAGGGTGAAGTTCCCCGCGATACGCAGGCGTTCTTGCGCCTGCGCCGTCCCCGCCAGCGTCGCCGCAGCGACCGCAACGGCGGCGAATTTGCGTACGAATGTCATGTGGCCAACCCCCGATGAATGATTTCCCCAGGGGCAGACCCAGCATACGCCGTGCCAATCGGGGGCGCGCCGCCAATCGCCACGGGATTGGATACAGTTTTGTGCGCAAAACCGGGGACGGCGGACGCGGCCCAGGACGTGCAAGGTGAGTCCCGTTCGCGGGGGATACGAATTTCGCATGACGCTTTCGAAGGCGACGGCCGCCCGTTCGGCGGGCAATCGGCGCAAAAAACGACCGAATGTGCGTTCGCGTGGACGCGCGACGGCGGAGACCGTCTTCGCGCGCGTGGTCGAAGCGATCCGCGCACATCGGTTGATTCCCGGAACCCGATTGGTCGAGGAGCGGATCGGCGCATACTTCGGGGTGAGCCGGACGATCGTACGGCAGGGGTTTGCGAAGCTTGCGCAGGCGGGGTTGGTCGAACTCTCGCGCAATCGGGGCGCCCGTATCGCCACCCCCGATGAGAAGCGGACCCGCGATGTATTCGACGCGCGCATATTGATCGAGACCGAGCTTGTTGGACGCGTGGCGGACAGTGCCGGGAAGGTCGACATCGCGCGCTTGCGCGCCCATTTGCGGCGTGAGGATGCGGCGCGCGGCCGCGCGGACCGGCTCGATCTGGTCCGGCTGACAGGCGAGTTCCACACCATTTTGGCCGAAATCGCGGGCAACGCGATGCTCGCCGCGACGCTCGTCGAGTACGAGACCGTCACGTGCCTTGCCATCCTCGCGCATGCGCGCGGCGGCGACTCCGCCTGTCCGCCCGACGAGCACGCCGCGATCGTGGACGCGATCGAACGCCGCGAGCCGCGCCGGGCAGCGACGTTGATGCGCCGGCATCTCGAACACGTGCTCGCCGATCTCGATCTCGCGCGTGCCGCGCGCGCGCCCGAACCCTTGGAGGCGGCCCTGGCGCCGGCCGCTTTCCCCGTCCATCGTCGGCGTCAAACCGCAAGGAGTTCACGATGAAAGCCAGCATTTTCGCCGTCGGCCTGATCGCCGCCGGTCTCGCCGCGGGGGCGCCCGCGCTCGCGCAGAACCCCAACACGATGCGCGTCGCGGGCAATTTCTCGTCCAACGGCAAGCACGTCGACGGCATCGAGCGGCCGTTCTTCCAAGGATTGCCGACGGCGCTCGGCATTCCGATGACGATGAACTACAATCCGATGGATGTCGTGAACGTCCAAGCGGCGGATGCGTTGCGTTTGCTGCGCTCGGGCACCTTCGATGTCATGTCGGTCCAGATCGGCATGGCCTCGCGCGACGATCCTTTCTTCGAGGGCATCGATCTGATCGGCGTTTCGACCGACATGCGCCAGTTGCGCGCGGCCGTCGATTCCTACCGTGCGGCGTTCGACGCGCGGCTTCAGCAGCGCTTCAACGCCAAGGTTCTCACGTTGTGGCCCTTCGGGCCGCAGGTTTTCTATTGCAACAAGGAAATCCGGTCGATCGACGACGTGCGCGGGCTGAAGGTCCGCAGCTTCACCCCGTCGATGGCCGCGTTGATCCAGCATCTCGGCGGCACGCCGATCACGTTGCAATTCTCGGAGGTCTATCCGGCGTTGCAGCGCGGGGTGGCCGATTGCGGGGTCACGTCGCCGACGTCGGGCAATACCGGCAAGTGGCCCGAAGTCACGACTCACTTCCTGCCGCTTTCGGTCTCGGGTTCGGTCCAAGGTCACTTCATGAACCTCGACCATTGGAAGCGCTACACGCCGGCCGTGCAGGCGCGCATCCTGGCCGAGTTCAAGAAGATGGAGGACCAGATGTGGGCGCTGGCCGACACGGCCAACGGGGACGCGATCAACTGCAATACCGGCCGCGATCCGTGCGTCGAAGGCACGAAGTACAATATGCGGATGGTCCAGGTGTCGCCCGAGGACGAGCGCAAGATCAACGCGGCGGTCACCGCGGTGGTGCTGCCGATCTGGAAGGCGACTTGCAACCGCGTGGACCCGAATTGCACGACGGCATGGAACGAGACCGTGGGTCGGGCGCGCGGCTTCCGGATCGATTGAGGACGGCGGCGGGGCGGCGCTTGCAGGCGTCCGCCTCGCCTCCTTCGAGGGCAAGGTCACATGGACAATCCCGTCGGCCGGATCGCGACGCCCGTCGCGCGTTTCGCGGCAATCCTGTGCGGTTACGGCGTGCTCGCACTGTCGCTTGCGATCGCCGTCGAGATCGTCGGCCGCAAGTTCTTCGGTTTCTCGCTGCAGGGGATCGACGACATCGGGGGCTATGCGCTGGCGATTTCGGCGTCGGTCGGCGCCTGCTACACGATGGCCGTGCGCGGCCACACGCGCATCGACGTGTTCGTCGTGCGCATGCCGGCGGCTTGGCAGGCGATCTTGAATGCGACGGCGATGGTGACGTTGGCGGTCTTCGCCGCGTTCGCGTTCTGGCGCGGGTCGAACGTGCTGGAGGAGAGCATCGAGTTCCGCTCGGTCGCGACCAATCCGCTGCAGACTCCGCTGTGGATCCCGCAGGCGGCATGGCTTTTCGGACTTGGGCTGTTCGCGGCGTTCGCGGCCGCCTATGCCGCCCACGCCCTGTACCTGCTCGCCGCAGATCGGCGCCGTCTCAACCGACTTTATGGCCCGGCGACGGCGCTCGACGAGGTCGAGGCCGAACTCGAGGCGCGCAAAGGGGAAGGTCGATGATCGACGCAGGCACCGCCTTCGCGGGTTTCGTTCTGCTGGTCGCATTCATGGCGTTGGGGCTGCATATCGCCTTCGTCATGTTCGCGATCGCCATGCTGGGCTCCGTCCTGTTCCTCGGCATGCCGGCCGTGATGAACTTCGGCAATCAGTTCTGGGGCGCCACGAACAACTTCGTGCTCGTCGCGATCCCACTATTCGTGTTGCTGGGCGAGATTCTGGTGCGCGGCGGCTTCACCGACCGGATGTACAAGGCGTTGTCCGATTGGCTCAGCCCCATGCCCGGCGGATTGCTGCACACGAATATCGGCGCATCGGCCATGTTCGCCGCCGTTTCGGGTTCGTCGGTCGCGACCGCCGCGACGATCGGCACGGTCGCGTTGCCGTCGTTCCGGAACCGCGGTTACGACGAGCGGCTGGTGCTCGGCACAATCGCCGCCGGCGCAACGCTCGGTATTCTCATCCCGCCGTCGATCAACATGATCATCTATGGCGCGATGACCAATACTTCGGTCGGCCGGCTCTACGCGGCCGGCGTTGTACCCGGCTTGGTTTTGACCGGATTGTTCATGCTGGTGGTGATCGTGCTTTGCAAATGGCGGCCGGCCTTCGCGGGGCCGGTGGAACCGCCCGCACCCTTGCGCGTGCGCCTTGCGCGGCTCGTCGATCTGCTGCCCCCGTTGACGATCTTCGCCGCCGTGATGGGGACGATCTATCTGGGTTGGGCGACGCCGACCGAGTCCGCCGCGATCGGCGTGGTCGTCGCCTTGGGACTGGCCGCCGCCAACGGCAAGCTCGGTTTCCGCATGCTGCACGAAAGTTTCGTGTCGACGGTGTCGATCACGGCGATGATCATGCTGATCGCCGCTTCGGCGTTCTATCTGAACTTCGTACTCGGCTTGATGGGCGTGCCGCAAGCCCTTGCCAACTACGTCAAGGAGATCGGCGCCTCGCCCGGCGCGCTGATTGCGATCCTGACGGTGTTCTATCTGATCCTCGGATGCTTCCTCGACGCGCTGGCCATGGTCATCGGTACCATTCCGATCGTGTTTCCGCTGGTCGTGGCCGTCGGGATCGACCCGGTTTGGTTCGGCATCTTTCTGGTCGTGATGGCGGAACTCGCGCTGATCACGCCCCCGGTCGGCATGAATCTTTACGTCGTGCAGGGGATCCGAGGGGAAGGGGAGATCACCGACGTGATCGTCGGCACTTTGCCGTTCCTGTTGATGATGTTGTTGCTGGTATGGCTGTTGTGGATCTGGCCGGACATGGCGCTGTGGCTGCCGCGCCAGTCCTTCGATTGACGCCATGACGCTGCGTCATCCCGGCCGCTTTGCGGAGGTGCCGTTGCCCGAACGCCCGGCCCGGTTCTGGCCGGGCGGGGCGAGGTTGGCCGTTTACGTCGCCCTCAATCTGGAGGCCTATCCGTTCGGCGAAGGCCTGAGCGAGGATATCGTGCCCGGGTCCGGGCAACCGGACGTTCTGAACTGGTCGTGGCGCGAGTACGGCAACCGGGTCGGCGGCTGGCGATTGCTGGAGGAATTCCGCGCGGCCGGCATTCCCCCATCGTTGCTGGTCAACTCGGCCATTTACGGGCGTCATGCGCCTCTGGTCGCGGCCTATCGCGCCGCAGGTGCGGCGATCGTCGCGCATGGCCGGACCAACGGGGAGAGCCAAGCGGGCCTCGACGAAGCCGCCGAACGCGCGTTGATCCGGACCGCGCGGACCGAGATCGCGGCGGCCGAGGGCAAGCCGCCGATCGGCTGGTTGGGGCCGTGGATCGCCGAAACGGAGCGCACGCCGGACCTGCTGGCCGAAGCGGGGTTCGCCTACACGCTCGACTGGTGCTTCGACGACATGCCGGTCGCGCTATCGACGCGCACGGGGCCGCTAGTGGCCGTCCCTTACCCCCAGGAACTCAACGATTCGAATGCGATCGTCGCGCGCCGGCATTCGGCCGGCGATTTCGCCGACATGATGGTTGCGCAGTACGACGAAATGCGCGCCCAAGCCGAAAACACGCCCGGTTTGGTGATGGGTGTGGCCTTGCACGCCTATGTGGCGGGCCAACCGTTCCGCTTGCGCGCCTTGCGGCCGGCGTTGCGCCATATCGCCCAGGCTGTTGGCGACGTCTGGTGTACGACAAGCGACGCCATCGCCGAGCATTGGTTGCGGACGATCTGACCCGTCACAGGACGTGGAAATAAGCCCGCGCGCCGAACCTGTCGTGGAGCTTGGGGGGGACCGGGCGGATTGGCACCGCTGCAAGCCGACCCAGCCAAACGCAGTCCGACACGAGATTGTATTGACCGGCCGGCGGGATCGGTGCGCCGCGACGGCGCGGCTCCAGCAGGACGGCGTAGCGCGGCCGCTTGCCGTCGCCCGCAAGGTCCAAGGAGCGGCGTCCGATATAGACGCACGCCGCAATTCGGATTGGCGTCATGCCTCCGTCGGGGCTTTCGAGACGGGCGCGAAAGGGGCGGGCCAGGGCGAAAGCCAGAAAGTTTTGGGCCCCACTGACTGGCCGCCAGCCGCGATCGAACGGAAGTGCTGCCGTCGGCGCCGGAACGACAATGGGCATCGTGGACCGATCGCGGGCGCCCATGCCGGTCGCGCGCCGGCCGGACCGCCGTTGGGAACGCTGGGGCATGGAGAACTCCCTTATCAATGATAAGTGTTAAAAACGATACGACTTTTACGGTCACGCGGCGACGCTACGCCACGCACCGTATCGGCCGCAATCGGAAAGCAATCGATGCGGGTATCTAATAGGAAAACTTCTAGGAATTAAATGTCCGCGACTGAGCCTTGATCCGTTCCGGCACGAGCGTCACGCGGCCAATTCGTCCCGCCAGAACGCCAGCAAGGCTGCGCGCGCGACATCCGGCGAATAGCGCGCGACGGTTGCCGTACCGGCGGCGCGCAGGGCGGAGGTCGCGGGCGGATCGCGGTCGACCATGTCGATCGCGCGGGCCAACGCGTCCACGCAAGCGAGCCAGTCCTCTTCCGGCGCCCAGAAGCCGTTGGCGTCGTTCATATACTCCCGTCCGCCGTCGCCCATGAAGCCGACCGGAACGGTGCCGCAGGCCATCGCTTCGAGCGGCGGCAGGCCGAAGGATTCGCGATGGGACAGCGACAGGAACCATTGCGCCCGGGCCATCGCGGCGGCTGCGTCGGCGACGCCCGCGCCGTCCACCGACAACCAAGGTATATCCGCCAAGCGCGCGTGGCGCCGCTTGAAGGCGTGGTGCAGGAAAACGGCCAGATCCCCGCGTTTGCGCGGCATCAGCAGGATGGAACGGCTCTTCGGTGCTGGCGCGTAGGCGGCCGGATCGATGGAATAGGGCACGATCGGGATGTCGAGTGCGTAGACGTCGCGGAAAAAATCGCGGACCGCGACGCTCGATCCGAACACGCGATCGACGCCGAACTCCCCGATCCCACGCGCGGGATCGGGGCCGAAGGGCAGGTAATACTGGTTCTGGCAGAACATGAGACGCCGGGCCGCGGCACCGGCATGCGGCGCCAGCAGTACCAATGCCCCTTCGGGGGCAACCAAGCGGTCGCCATCTTGGGCCTGGAAGTCGTACTCGACGCGCGCCCAGGCCCCATAGAAGTCGCGCGGCGGCGGCGCCGTCATTGCGATGGCAGCGTCGAACCCGTGGGCCGTCAGCCAGCCGACATGGCGATGAATGGTCGCGACCCCGCCGAACGGACGGTCGAAGGGCGGCAGCAAATAGCGGATGCGCGGCATGCTGGGACTTTAGCCGAGCCTTGCGAGTCGGTCCCGCGGCTTCGTTAACGCCTCGAAAGTTGCCGGGTTTCCGGGGCGGAAGGATGGGATATATTCGTAGCGTGCAAAACCGCCGATCGTCGATTCCGGCGAAGGCAATGCGGTTTCGCAACTGGGTGGAGAAACTTGCGGGTCCGGGATTTTTTGGTCGGCGCCGTGGTCGTGGCGGTTTGCGGCGCTGCGCTCTC
>JADCGK010000135.1 GCA_020249045.1 Azospirillum sp.
CTTCCGCCGCCGCAAGTCCTGCCCGTTCTCCGGCCCCAACGCGCCGAAGATCGACTACAAGGACGTGCGGTTGCTGCAGCGCTACATCTCCGAGCGCGGGAAGATCGTCCCCGCCCGCATCACGGCCGTGTCGGCCCCCAAGCAGCGCGAACTCGCCAAGGCGATCAAGCGCGCGCGCTTCCTGGGCCTGCTGCCGTATCTGGTGGCCTGAGGCGCTGATGGGAATCCGGGGCGGCGCCCATGCGGTGCCGCCCCGCTTCCCGGTCCCGGCTGGCGAAGAATGAACCCTCAATTCCTGCTCCTCGCGGGTGGCTTGGGCGCGGCGAGCGCGGTGTTGCACACCGCGTTGCTGACCGGCAGCCCTGCGGCCTTCATCCTGGCCTACCTCGCGCAGCTTCCGCTGTTCGTGGCGGGGCTGTGGATGGGCACGACCGCGGCCGGCTTGGCCGCGGCGGCGGGAACGCTTGCGGCGTTCGCGGGCGGCGGGTTCGTTTTCGCACTCGCCTATCTTTTGGCGAACGCGCTGCCGGCCTTCGTCGTCGTGCGCCAGGCGCTGCTCTGGCGCCCCGGCAAGGACGGCGCGATCCAGTTCTATCCGCTCGGCAACATCCTGCTGATGCTGGTGGGCATGATCGGGGCGTTGTTCGTCGGCATGATCTTCGCTTTCTCGGGCGCCGAGGGCGGACTTGAAGGCGCGCTCAAGCGCTTCATCGTCGAAGCGTTCCAGGCGATCCGCGCGCCGGGGCTCGACAACGCCCGGCTGGAACCCTTCGCCGAAGGCATCGCGCGCGTCTTCCCGGGCATCGTGGGCGTGTCGTGGCTGTTCATGGTCGTGGTCAACGCCGCCCTCGCCCAGGGCTTGGTCGCGCGCTTCGGCGCGCCCAAGCGTCCCTCGCCGTCGATCGTGGAACTCGACCTGCCCGCGGCTCTGCTCGGGCTTGTGGCCATCTTCGCCGCCGGTTCGATTCTGCCCGGCCTCGGCGGGTTCGTCTCGCGCAACATGATCGTCCTTTTCGTCGCGGTCTACGCGCTCGCCGGCTTCGGCGTGCTGCACGCGCTGGTCGCCCGCCTGCAATGGCGCGGCCTGGCGTTGGGCGCCAGCTACGGCGCCGTGATCGTCTTCGGCTGGCCGATCGCGGTGTTCGCGATCCTCGGCCTCGTCGAACCCCTTTCCAACTTCAAGGCGCGCGCCTTGGGCCGCGCCCCCAACGGAACACAGGAATAAAGGAGACCCGAACATGTCGCAGATGGACGTCATCCTCCTCCAACGCATCGAATCGCTCGGCCAAATGGGCGACGTCGTGAAGGTCAAGCCGGGCTACGCCCGCAACTTCCTGCTGCCGCAGAAGAAGGCGTTGCGCGCCACCAAGGCGAACCGCGACTACTTCGAAAAGCAGCGCGCGCAGCTCGAAGCCCAGAACCTGAAGCTGAAGAGCGAGGCCCAGGCCGTCGCCGACAAGATGGGCGGCAACTTCACGGTCGTCGTGATCCGTTCCGCCGGCGAAACCGGCCAGCTTTACGGTTCGGTCGCCACCCGCGACGTCGCCGAAGCGGTGACCAAGGCCGGCGTCACCGTCGACCGCCGCCAGGTTCTGCTCGACCAGCCGATCAAGGAGCTGGGCCTGTCGAAGACGCGCCTCGCCCTTCATCCGGAAGTGATCGTGACGGTCACGATCAACGTCGCGCAGTCCGAGGAAGAGGCGAAGCTGCAAGCCGAAGGCAAGGCGGCGAAGCGCGCCGATACGGCCGAGGAAGCCCCGGCCGCCGAAGCCGCACCGGCCGAAGCGCCCGCGGCCGAGGAAGCCCCGGCCGCCGAAGCCGCGCCGGAAGCCAAGCCCGCCAAGAAGACGAAGAAGGCCAAGAAGGACGAAGCGTAACGCTTCCCCTTCCCTTCTTTCGGGCCGACAAGACGGCGCGGGGCCTTCGGGAACCGCGCCGTTTTTCGTGGCCGGCCGTCAGACCCGGACGACGTGGATATCCGCGTGGGGCTTCTTGCCCAGGCGCTGGTTGACCAGCTTGCGCACCGCCCGGCGCGCCGCTTCCGCGACGGCTTCGTCCGGCGCCTTGTCCGGTACGCGCGCGACCACGCCGCGCACCGCCTCGATCAAATCCTCGGCCAACTCGTCGTCGGGATCGTCCGGGTCGATCAAGCCCGGCGCAGACACCTTCGGATCGGCCATCAAGCGGCCTTTGCGGTCGACGACCACCGTCGCGACCACCGCCCCGTTCCACAGCAGCTTCGCCCGCCCGCGCACGACCGCGCCGTCCATCGGCAGCAGGCGGCCGCCGTCGACCGCCCAGCGCCCGGCTTGGACGTGATCGACCACCGCCGGCCCCTCGGGCAAATCCAGGCGGATGATCTGGCCGTTCTCCGGGACGATGGCGAAGGGCACCTGGCAATCGCGCGCGAGTTGGGCGTGCGCGGTCATGTGCAGATGTTCGCCGTGCACCGGCACCGCGACGCGCGGGCGGATCCATTGATACATGGCGGCCAATTCGTCGCGGCACGGATGTCCGGAAACGTGGATCGGCGCGTCGCGATCGGTGACGACGCGCACGCCCGCGCGCATCAGCTGGTTCTGCATGCGGCCGATCAGCTTTTCGTTGCCCGGGATCGCGCGCGATGAAAACAGCGCCCAATCCCCGTCCTCCAGCACGATATGCGGATGATCGTCGGCCGCGATACGCGCGAGCGCCGAGCGCGGTTCGCCTTGCGAGCCCGTGCAGATCAGAACGATCCGGTCGCGCGGCACGTAGCCCGCGTCGCTTTCGCTGAGGAACGGCGGCACGTCCGCGAGATAGCCGTTCTCGCGCGCGCTTTCGTAGATGCGCCACAGCGACCGGCCGATCAGCGCGCATTCCCGGCCCGCTTCGCGCGCCGCGCGGGCGATGCTCTCCAGCCGCGCGACGTTCGAGGCGAAACACGCCACCGCCACGCGCTGGGGCGCCGCCTTGATCAACTCGGCCAACCCTTCGTAGGCCGAGGCTTCGGAACCGGACTCGCCGTCCTTGATCGCATTGGTCGAATCCCCGACCAGCGCCAGCACCCCCGACGCGCCCACGCGGCGGAACGCCGCTTCGTCGGTCACCGGGCCCAGCACAGGATCGGGATCGAGTTTCCAATCGCCGGTGTGCAGCACCGTACCCGCGGGCGTACGGATGGCGAGCGCGTTGGGTTCCGGGATCGAATGCGTGATGTGGATCAGTTCGACTTCGAACGCGCCCAGCTTGACCGTGGCGCCCTGCTCGATGACGTGCAGCGGCACCTCGCGGCCGAAATCGGTTTCGGCGAGCTTGCGGCGCAGGAACGACGCGGTGAACCCGGTCGCGTAGATCGGGCAGCGCAGCAGCGGCCACAGATAGGGCACGGCGCCAAGATGGTCCTCGTGCGCGTGGGTCAGGACGAGGCCGAGCAGATCCTCGCGGTTCTCGACGATGAAGCTGGGATCGGGCGCGACGACGTCGACCCCCGGCGCCGAATCGTCGCCGAACGTCACGCCCAGATCGACCATCAGCCACTTCCCGCCGTAGCGGTAGAGGTTGAGGTTCATCCCGATCTCGCCCGCACCGCCCAAAGGCAGGAAATAAAGGCCCGTGTCGGCGGTCATCGCCCGCTCACCGGTTCAGCTTGTGGATGTCGACGAGGCCCTTGAGCGTCAGGTCCGGATCGACATGGGCGAGCAGCGCCGTATGCTCGGCGACGATCGAAATGAGGCCGCCCGTGCCGATGAAGGTCGGCCGCGCGCCGAGTTCCTCGGCGATGCGCGCGCCGATGCCCTCGATCAGGCCGATATAGCCCCAGAAAATGCCCGACTGCATGGCGCCGACCGTGCTGGTCCCGACCGTCTTGGCGGGCCGCCGGATTTCGATGCGCGGCAGCTTCGCCGCACCCATGTAAAGGGCCTCGAAAGCGAGATTGATGCCCGGGCTGATCGTGCCGCCGCAGTAGTTTCCCGCCGCGTCCAAGACGTCGAAGGTCGTGGCGGTGCCCAGATCGACCACCACGCCCGGCATCGCATAGCGCGTGCGGGCCCCCACGGCGTTGGCGATGCGGTCGGCCCCCGCCTCCTCCGGCCGGTCGATTTTGATTTCGAGGCCGTATTTCAGCCCCTTTTCGCCCACGATGACCGGCTCGGCCTTGGCGTAACGGCGGCAGAAATCGCGCATCGGAAACATCGCCTGCGGCACCACGCTGGACAGCACCACGCCCTTGATGCCCGCGAACGACATCCCGTGCAGCGCCATCAGATGCGTGAGCCACACCGCGTATTCGTCGGCCGTACGTTTGGGATCGGTCGAGATGCGC
>JADCGK010000136.1 GCA_020249045.1 Azospirillum sp.
CCCGTCCGGGCTGACCGTCACGCCGCCGTTCGCGGGACCGCCGTTCGCGGCGAGAGCGAACGTCAATTGATCGCCATCGGCGTCCGTCGCGACGAGTTGGCCGGAGGTCGCAGTGTCCTCCGTCCCGGCGGCGCCGACATTCGGCGCAACCGGCGGACGATTGACACCCAGACCGTCGGCCGAAATAGTGCCGTCGAGGAATTTGAGGAATTCGAAGCTGATCAGCGTATCGGTCCCGTCGGGCGCGCCGGCGCGCTTGTCGGTGACGACGATGGTTCCCAGCGTATCCTGGCGGAACACGTAATCGGAGATCAGGCCGCTGAATACACCCGTATCCGTTCCGGATGCGCCGTGCAGATGGTCGTTGCCAGCGCCGCCCGCGACCGTATCGTCCCCGGCGCCGGCGTAGACGCGGTCCGTCCCTGCCCCCGCCAGGATCAGATCGTCGCCGGCGCTGGACCAAATCGTGTCGTTGCCGCCATTGCCCTGGATCACGATGTCGTCGAGCGCGAACTGACGGCTGGTCAGATCGACCAACTGATTGCCCGTGCCGAGTTGGATCGTATCGATGTTGGCCAAACGCGGCGCATTGAGGGTCGGCGGGCTATAGCGGTCGTCGAGGAACAACGCGTTGTTGCCGTCCGCCATGACCAGCGTGTTGTTGCCGGCGCCGCCGTCGTAAACGCCGAAGGTGCGGCCCATACCCGCGAGCGAAACGCTCTCGCCCGTGCCGGACACGCCGGGGCTACCCACATTGAGTGCCGCCCACCCGCCGGGCCACGTGCCATCCACCGTGTGGTTGATCGTCGAATCGACGGCCGCCACGTTCACGACGACCGAGGCCGTCGTCGTGCCGCCATTTCCGTCGCCCACGGTGTAGGCGAAGGCATCGGTGCCCGCGAAGCCCGGCGTCGGCGTATAGCTGTACGAACCGTCGGGGTTGACGATCACCGTGCCGTGCGTGGGCCCGCCACTCGGCGCCAGCGCGAACGTCAGCGCATCGCCGTCAACGTCGGTGGCCGTCAACCGTCCGGCGATGACCGTGCTTTCGTCGCCGGCAGCGACGGCGCCCGATGTCGTCGGCGCGTCGTTCACCGCCGCGATGTTGACCGAGACCGTGCCGGTCGTCGTGCCGCCCTTCCCATCGTCGACCGTGTAGGTGAAGGTGTCGACGCCGTTGAAATTCGCCGAGGGCGCGTAGCTGAACGTGCCGTCCGGGTTCATCGTCACGGCACCGTTCGCCGGCCCCTGACCCAGGGCGAAGGTAAACGCGTCGCCGTCGACATCCGCCCCCGTCACACGGCCCGCGATCGTCCCGTCTTCGGCGCCCACAAGAGTGGCGCCCGATGTCGTCGGCGCATCGTTGCCCGGCGTCACCGTGATCGAAATCGTGCCGATGGCCGTTCCGCCTTGGCCGTCGGCCGCCAAATAGGTGAAGCTGTCGGTGCCGTTGAAGTCGGGGTTCGGCGTGTAGACGTAGCTGCCGTCGGGATTGATCTGCAGCGTGCCGTGGGCAGGCGCGCCGTTCGGCGCCACCGAGAAGCCAAGCGCGTCGCCGTCGACATCGGCGCCCATCAAGCGGCCCGCGACCGATCCGTCCTCCGCCGCCGTAGCGGCTCCGCCGGACGTCGTCGGCGCGTCGTTGACCGCCGCGACGTCGACCGAGACGATCCCCGTCGTCGTGCCGCCTTTGCCGTCCGAAACCGTATACGTGAACGTGTCCGTGCCGTTGAAGTTCGGCGCTGGCACGTATTCAAACGTGCCGTCCGGGTTCATCGTCAAGCTGCCGTTCGCCGGTCCTTGCCCGCGCACGAAGCTCGGCGCGTCGCCGTCGACGTCGGCGGCCACGACACGGCCCGAAATCGACCCGTCCTCGCGTCCGGCCAGCGTTGCACCGGATGTCGTGGGTGCGTCGTTGACCGCATTGACGGTGACGGAAACCGTCCCCGTGACCGAACCGCCTTGCCCGTCCGAAACCCGGTAGGTGAAGCTGTCGGTGCCGTTGAAATTCGGGTTGGGCGTATAGGTATACGCGCCGCTCGCCGCGATGGACACCGTACCGTGCGCGGGCCCACCGGTCGGAACGATGGCGTAGGACAGCGTGCCGCCGTCGATGTCCGCGGCGGCGAGTTGCCCGGCCACGACCGTATCCTCGTCGCCCGACGCGGTCCCGCCCGCGGTCGTCGGCGCATCGTTCACCGACGCGACATTGATCACCACCGTTGCCGTCGCCGTCCCGCCGTTGCCGTCGCTGACGGTGTAGGTGAAACTGTCGGCGCCGTTGAAGTTGGCGCGCGGCGTATAGGTATAGGCGCCGTTCGGATCGATCGAGACGGTGCCGTTCGTCGGCCCGCCATTCGGGGCGATCGCGAAGGTCAGCGGGTCGCCGTCCGGATCCTGCGCGCGCAACGTACCCGACGTCGCCTTGTCTTCCGAGCCCGCGACGACGCCACCGCTCGTGACGGGGCCCAAGTTTCCGGCGACGACCTCGACCGACGCGGTATCCGAGCCGTTCGCCGTGCTTGCACCATCACGCGCTGTCGCGGTCGCCGTGACGGCCAAAGCGCCCGCGAAGCCGGGCGGGGTCGTCAACGTCAACGTTCCGAGCTGCGCGGGCGTCAGCGTATACGAGCCGTCGGCGTTCGGCGCGATCGCGGCACCGTTCGGGTCGGTCAGCGTCGCGCCGGCCGGAATGCCCGTCAGCGTCACGCCGACCAGGGATTCGCTGCCGTCGCGATCGGAGGGCGCGGCCGTCACGGTCAACGGATAGGTCGACGTTCCGTTGGCGTCGGTCGTCCACACCGCATTGGTGTTAACGTCGTTGAAATCGCGATCGCCGCCGACGGCGATATCTTCCCAATTCTGATTGCCGGCCCCGGCATTGTCCGTGACCAGCACGCGGCCGCCGACATTGAGCGCGGGCGCGTCGAAAATCGCGTTGGCGCCGCCCGAACCGGCGAAGGCATTGCCTTGCGCGTCGACTGCGACCCACTTGCCGTCGGCACCTTTGACGAAGCTGACTGGTTCGCCGTCTTGAATGCGGCCGGGATTGTTCGCATCCCCGTTGGGCACGATGAAGAAGCCGGTGCGCGACGCGTCCAGCCCGGGCACCGTCAGCGTGGCGCCGACATGGTCCTTCACGTCGGCCCAGACGATACGACCCGCGACGGGCTCGCCCGCTTCGTTCAGCGTGTAGTAGCCGAAGCTGTTGTGATAACCCGCCGACGCGGCGAAATTCGCGAGCGTCACCGAACTCGTGCCGGGATCGACCGACGGTGCGCCGAATGCGACATCAACGCTCGGCGCGTCGGCGACCGGCGTCACATCCAAGGTAACGGTCGCCGTCGACGAGGCGCCGTTCGCGTCGGTCACCGTGTAACGGAAACTATCGGTGCCCGCGTAGTCGGCGTCGGGGGTATAGGAATAGGTCCCGTCGGCGTTGACGATGACGGTGCCGTGGGCAGGCTCGCCATCGGACGCCAACGCGAAGCTCAGCGTGTCGCCGTCTACGTCGTTGGCACTCAGCTGGCCCGTGACCGTTTGGTCCTCGTTGCCCGAGGCCGCCCCGCCCGCGGTCGTCGGCGTGTCGTTCACCGCCGCGACGTTGACCGACACCGTGCCCGTCGTCGTCCCGCCCTTGCCGTCGTCCACCGTGTAGGTGAACGTGTCCGTACCGTTGAAGTTCGCCGCCGGTACATACGCGAACGTGCCGTCC
>JADCGK010000137.1 GCA_020249045.1 Azospirillum sp.
ATCCACGAACCCACCCGCATCTTCGCCGGAACCGCGCGCGAAGCGGCCAAGGGGTTCCCGGCGAACGTCAACGTCGCGGCGGCCTTGAGCCTCGCGGGGCCCGGCCCCGACCGGACGCATGTCGAGTGCTGGGCCGACCCGGGCCTGACGCGGAACGTCCACGAGTTCGACATCGTCGCCGATTGCGTGCGTTTCTCGGTTTCGACGGAAAGCCTGCCCTCTCCCGACAATCCCAAAACCAGCGCCATCGTGCCGCTGTCGGTGCTCGCCACGCTCAAGCGCCTCGCCGATCCGCTGCGGGTTGGCACCTAAACGGCTATCGTCTCGATCGTCTTCTCGGCCTTGAGGAATTTATGCACCGGGCAATGCTCGGCGATGGCAAGCAAGCGCTTGCGCTGTTCGTCGTCGAGGTCGCCCTCCAGCGTCACGGCGCGCACGAGCTTGCCCGGTTCGGGCATCGTCACCACGACCGACGCCCGGCGCAGCGCCCAGCCTTTGCGGTCGGCGTACATCCGCAAGGTCATCGTCGTGCAAGCGCCCAGCCCCGCCAGAACGTACTCGAAGGGTTGCGGCCCCGCATAGGCCCCGCCATCGGCCAGAGGCTCGTCGCAGACCAGCGAATGGCCCCCCACCTCCACGGAATTCGCGTATTTCGGACCCAGCTCGCGCACGGCGACGGCATTCGGTGCGGTCATGGCGTTCTCCTTCGGCTTCGTTCTAAGATCGCGCGCATGACACGCGACGACGTCGAGATCATAACCCGAACCGAGCGCTATACGGGCTTCCTGAAGATCGAGGAATACCGCCTGCGCCACCGGCTGTTCGCCGGCGGCTGGAGCCCCCCGCTCTCCCGCGAATTGATGGAGCGCGGGCACGCCGTGGCCGCCGCGCTTTACGATCCGGTGCGCGAGCGCCTGGTGCTGGTCGAGCAATTCCGCATCGGCGCCCACGCGGCCGGGGAAACGCCGTGGATGTTCGAGTGCGTCGCGGGCATGCGCAAGGCGCACGAAGACCCCGTCGAGGTCGTCCGGCGCGAGGTCAAGGAGGAGACCGGCCTCGACGTGCTGGCGATCGAACACGCCTGCCGGACGATGGCCTCGCCCGGCGGCACGTCCGAATGCTGCGACGTCTTCCTGGCCAAGGTCGACAGCCGGCACGCCGGCGGAATCCACGGCCTCGCGCACGAGGGCGAGGATATCCGCGTCGTCGCCGAGGATTTCGACGACGCGTTCGCGAGTTTTTTCGACGGGCGGCGTTTGGGCAGTGCGTTCACCTTGATCGCGCTGCAAGCCCTCGCCCTCAACCGCGCGCGGTTGCGCGCACTCTGGCTCAAGGAGACGGGAACGTGAGCGACGTGAAGGACGGATTCGTCGGCGCCATCGGCAACACGCCGCTGATCCGCTTGCGCAAGGCGAGCGAGGCGACCGGCTGCGAGATCCTCGGCAAGGCCGAATTCATGAACCCCGGCGGATCGGTCAAGGATCGCGCGGCGTTGTTCATGATCCTCGACGCCGAAAGGAAGGGTTTGCTGAAGCCCGGCGGTACGATCGTCGAGGGCACCGCCGGCAACACCGGCATCGGCATCGCGTTGGTGGCCAACGCACGCGGCTATCGCAGCGTGATCGTCATGCCCGACACGCAAAGCCAGGAGAAGAAGGACTATCTGCGCCTGATCGGCGCCGAATTGCGCCTCGTGCCCGCCGTCCCCTACGCGAACCCCAACAACTACGTGAAGATTTCGGGCCGTCTGGCCGAGGCGATCGCGAAGTCCGATCCGAAGGGGGCGGTTTGGGCAAACCAGTTCGACAACGTCGCGAACCGGCAAGCGCATATCGAGACGACCGCGCCCGAGATTTTCCGCCAGACCGGCGGAAAGATCGACGGCTTCGTCTGCGCTGTCGGATCGGGCGGCACGCTCGCGGGCATGGCGATGGGGTTGAGGGCGCTCAAGCCCGCAACGAAGATCGCCATCGCCGATCCGTACGGCGCCGCCTTGTACAGCTATTTCACCACCGGCGAGCTCAAATCCGAAGGCGGCTCGATCACCGAAGGCATCGGCCAGGGGCGCATCACCGCCAATCTCGACGGCTTGAAGGTCGATCACGCCTACCGGATATCCGACGCCGAAGCGGTGTCGATCGTGTTCGATCTGCTGCGCGAGGAAGGCCTGTTCCTCGGCGCGTCTTCGGGCATCAACGTGGCGGGCGCCATCGCGCTCGCCAAGACGCTGGGCCCCGGCCATACGATCGTCACCATCCTGTGCGACGGCGGGGCGCGCTACGCCTCCAAGCTGTTCAATCCGGAATTCCTGCGTTCGAAGAACCTGCCGGTGCCCGCGTGGCTCGACGCGAATCCGGCCGCGATCCCCGTCCCCACGCCCTTCCAGTGAGCAGAACCATGGACTACGCCCATCCCGAGGCGCTCGTCTCGACCGAATGGCTCGCGGCGCATCTGAACGATCCCGGTCTGCGCGTGCTGGACGGGACCTATCACTTGCCCACCGTCAAGCGCGACGCCCGCGCCGAGTACCTCGTCAAGCATTTGCCCGGTGCTGCGTTCTTCGACATCGACGGCATCGCCGACGATGCGACCGACCTGCCGCACATGATCCCGGCACCTTCCGTCTTCGAAGCGGAAATGCGCAAGCTCGGCCTGTCGAAAGGCACGCGCGTGGTCGTCTACGACGTCTACGGCTTCCAATCGGCGGCGCGGGTGTGGTGGAGCTTGCGCCTGTTCGGGCACGACAACGTGGCGCTGCTCGACGGCGGTTTGCCCAAATGGCTCGCCGAAGGCCGGCCGGTCGAAGGCGGCGCGGTCGTTCCGCCGCCGGGCGATTTCGTCGCGGCGTTCCGACCCGGGATGGTGCGTTCGAAGGCCCAGATGATCGCCAACCTCGACACAAAAGCGGATCAGGTGCTCGACGCACGCGCCGCCGGTCGCTTCGAAGGAACGGCGCCCGAACCCCGCCCGGGCTTGCGCGGCGGACACATCCCGGGATCGAAGAACCTGCCGGTTGGCGATCTCATCGATCCCGCGACCAAGCGCCTGAAGCCGGCCGGCGAACTAGCCAAGCTTTATGCGGCCGCCGGCATCGACACGGCCAAGTCCATCGCCGCCACCTGCGGGTCCGGCGTCACCGCCTGCGGCCTCGCCTTCGGGCTTCACCTGCTGGGCGTTGAGAAAGTCGCCGTCTACGACGGCTCCTGGTCCGAATGGGGCCTGCCCGACGGCCCGCCGATCCTCGCGGGGCCGGCCTAGAACGGAAAAACCCCCGGACGCGAGTCCGGGGGTTTCGCGTTCCGGGCAGAACGGATCCTCAGTGATTGAGGATCTGCGACAGGAAAAGCTTGGTGCGCTCGTTCTGCGGATTGTCGAAGAACGCGTGCGGCACGTTCGATTCGACGATCTCGCCCTTGTCCATGAAGACGACGCGGTCGGCCACGGCCTTGGCGAAGCCCATTTCGTGGGTCACGCAGATCATGGTCATGCCTTCGCGGGCGAGTTCGACCATGGTGTCCAGCACCTCCTTCACCATTTCGGGATCGAGGGCGGAGGTCGGCTCGTCGAACAGCATGATCTTCGGCTTCATGCACAACGAACGGGCGATCGCCACCCGCTGCTGCTGGCCGCCGGAAAGCTGGCCCGGATATTTGTGCGCCTGTTCCGGGATGCGAACGCGCTTCAGGTAGAACATCGCCGTTTCCTCGGCCTCGGCCTTGGGCACCTTGCGCACCCAGATCGGGGCCAGCGTCAGGTTCTCGAGCACGGTCAGATGCGGGAACAGATTGAAGTGCTGGAACACCATCCCGACCTCGCGGCGGATCGCCTCGATGTTCTTGAGGTCGTTGGTCAGTTCGATCCCATCGACGACCAGCGTGCCCTGCTGATGCTCCTCGAGCCGGTTGATGCACCGGATCATCGTGGATTTGCCCGAGCCCGACGGGCCGCAGACCACGATCTTCTCGCCCTTGCGGACTTCGAAGTCGATGTTCTTGAGCACGTGGAAATCGCCGTACCACTTGTTGAGTTTGGTCAGCTTGATCATCGGTTCGCCCGAGGCTTGGGCGGCGGCGGTGGCGGACATGGGAAAACTCCGGGTCAGCGGTGCTTGTGGCGGTTGAACTCGACTTCGACCTGCTGGCTGTATTTGGACATGGCGAAGCAGAAGACGAAGTACATCAACGAGATCCCGAAATAAACCTCGGGGCCATAGCCGCGCCATTCGGGCTGGGCGGCGGCCGTTTTGGCGGCGTTGAGCACGTCGAGCAGGCCGATAATCAGCACAAGCGACGTATCCTTGAAAAGGCCGATGAAGGTGTTGACCATCGGCGGAATGACCATCCGAAGAGCCTGCGGCAGAACGATCATGCGCATCGCCTGCCAGTAGGACAGCCCCAGCGCATCGGCCGCCTCGTACTGGCCCTTGGGCAGCGCCTGCAGACCGCCGCGCACCACCTCGGCCAGATAGGCCGAAGCGAAAAAGATGATGCCCACCTGCGCGCGCAGCAGCTTGTCGAAGGTCACGCCCTCGGGAAGGAACAGCGGGAACATCACCGAGGCCATGAACAGGACCGAAATCAACGGCACGCCGCGGATCAATTCGATGAAGGCCACGCACAGCGTCTTGACCGCGGGCATGTGCGAACGCCGCCCCAGCGCCAGCAGGATGGCCAGCGGGAACGCCAACGCGATGCCGAACGTCGCCAGGATGAGCGTGAGCACGAGCCCGCCCCAACGCTCCGTCGCGACGAAGGACAAACCGAAGACGCCGCCGAACATCAGCACGCCGATCAGCGCGAGACCGCCGGCCCATACGTAGACCAATCGCGCGTTCCAATTCGCGCGGATCGCGCTGAAGACGTAGAGGAAAACGAACGTCACGCTCGCCAGGGCGGGGCGCCAATGCTCCTCGTAGGGGAAGGTCGCGAACAGGATGAAACGCCAATTCGCGGGGAAGAACGCCCAGCAGGCCCCCACGCCCTTGGCCGCCTTGCACTCGTCGGCGGAACCGGTCCACACCGCATTGAACACGCCCCAGGGAATGAACCCCATCAACGTGCGGACGATCACATACCCGACGACGAGCGTCAGGGCCGTATTCGCCCAGCTGGAGAACAGATTCGCGCGCAGCCAATCCAGCGCCTTGATCTGGGAAACCGGCGGCCGCAGATCCGCCGTCGCGGGGATACCGGCCATGGCTCAACGCTCCTTGAAGGCGATGCGTTTGTTGTACCAATTCATGAACAGCGAGATCGACAGGCTGACCGTCAGATAAGCCGCCATGATGATCGCGATACCTTCGATCGCCTGACCGGTCTGGTTGATGGTCGTATTCGCGATCGACACCAGATCGGGATAGCCGATGGCCACGGCCAGCGACGAATTCTTGGTCAGGTTCAGGTACTGGCTGGTCATCGGCGGAACGATGACGCGCAAGGCCTGCGGCAGGATCACGAGTTGCAGCATCTTGCCGCGCCGAATGCCGAGCGCGGAGGCGGCCTCGGTCTGGCCGTGCGGCACGGCGAGGATGCCCGCACGGACGATTTCGGCGATGAACCCGGCCGTATACGTCACCAACCCGACCAGCAACGCCGCGAATTCCGGCGTCATCGTCAAGCCGCCTTGGAAGTTGAAGCCGCGCAAGACCGGCCAATCCATCGCCACCGGCGCGCCGCCGATCAGCCACACGACGAACGGCAAGCCCAGGACGAGGCCGAGGGTGGCGTAGAGCACCGGGAATTGTTCGCCGGTCGCCGCCTGGCGCGCCGCGGCCCACCGGCCGACGACCATCGACGCGGCGATGCCCGCGAGGAATGCAAGCCCCATCCACGCATGGACCCAGTGTTCGGCCGGCACCGGAATCTTGATTCCGCGGTTGGAGAAGAACACGCCCGTGATCGGTTCCAACGCCTGACGCGGTCCCGGAAACACGTCCTGGAACATCGCCCACCAGAAGAACAACTGCACCAGCAGCGGCAGATTCCGCATGAATTCGACGTAAACCGAGCAGACCTTCGAGATCAGCCAGTTCTTGGACAAGCGGCCGATCCCGATGAAGGTGCCCAGGATCGTGGCGAGAACGATGCCGATCGCCGCGACCCGCAGCGTGTTGAGCGCCCCCACCCACAAGGCACGGCCGTAGGAATGATCGGGCTCGTATTCGATCAGGCTTTCGCCGATGGCGAAGCCCGCTTCGCGATCCAGGAACGTCCACCCGGTGGCGATCTTGCGGACTTCCAAATTATGCAGGGTATTGGCGATCAAGTACCAGACGACGAAACCGATGGTTCCGACGACGACGACCTGCCAAAAAATCGCGCGAAAAACGGGATCGTTGAGCGAAATCCGCATCGCGGGTGCTCCACGTCCTCCGGTGCGCGCCGAACTATCGGCCATTCGCCCCACTCCCCGTCCCTGTTCGGACCGTCCCTATTCGGACTTTCCCTGTTCGGGGCATTGCATCCCGCAAAACCCCGTCGCTACTCCCGCTCGTTCCGCGAGCCGGGCTCTCATGGCCCGATCGCGCGGAGGAGGAATTCAAAACCCGGGCCAACGGGCGGGCGCTCGCGCGCCCGCCCGGGTCCCGGCCCAGCCGATCAACGGATCGGCGGGTTGTACATCAGGCCGCCTTGCGTCCACAGGCGGTTGACGCCGCGCTCGATACCGAGCGGGGTCACGTTCTTCTCGAAGATCTCGCCGTAGTTCCCGACCTGCTTGATGATGTTGTAGGCCCACCGGTTGTCGATGCCCATCATCGCACCCAAGCCGCCGGTCGTGCCGAGCAGGCGCTGGATGTTCGGGTTCGTCGAGTTGGCGTGGGTATCGACGTTCGCCGAGGTGACGCCCAGCTCTTCGGCCTCGAGCATGGCGAAGTGCGTCCACTTCACGATGTCCGCCCAGCGCTGGTCGCCATGACGCACGGCCGGCCCGAGAGGCTCCTTCGAGATCACTTCGGGCAGGATCACGTGATCGGCGGGGTTCGGCGTGTTGGCCGCGCGGATCGAGGCGAGGCCCGACACGTCGGTCGTATAGGCGTCGCAACGGCCGGCGAGGTAGGCCGCGATGTTTTCCTCCAACCGCTCGATCACGACCGGCGTGAAGCGGATGCGGTTGGCGCGGAAATAGTCGGCGAGGTTGAGTTCCGTGGTCGTGCCCGGCTGCACGCAGATCGTGGCGCCGTTGAGTTCCTTGGCCGACTTGATGTTGGCCGACCGCTTCACGATGAAGCCCTGGCCGTCGTAGAAGTTGATGGCGCCGAATTCGAGACCCAACGAAGTGTCGCGCGACAGCGTCCAGGTCGTGTTGCGGGCCAGCACGTCGACTTCGCCGGACTGCAACGCGGTGAAGCGCTGCTGCGCGGTCAACGTGGTGAAGCGGACCTTGGTCGCGTCGCCGAAAACGGCCGCGGCGAGCGCGCGGCAGAAATCGACGTCGAGACCCGTCCATTCGCCGCGGGCGTTGGGCATGCCGAAACCGGCCACCTGGCCGTTGGCGCCGCATTGGACATGGCCGCGGGCGCGGATCGCATCGACCGTCGGCGATCCCGAACCTTGCTGGGCTTGGGCGGGCACTGCGGCGGTCACGGCGATGGCTGCGGCCGTCACGACGCTGGCGAGAAGTTTCATATCGATGTCTCCCTACGCGGCTGGAATTGGCCGCGCTGTTTCAAAGTGTTGTGTCCCCCCTGGCGGGTCGCGAGGTCTGCACGGACCCCGTTCTTCGACCAGGCTTTACAACGCTAGCACGGGGGTTTGCCCCCTTCAAAATGGTTTGTATCGGTACGCCAAGCGAGGGTTGGGCGCGCGCGTCGGGGTGACTATAGTGACGTTTGGTTTCCTTCTCCGACGCGGGCTCCTCTCGATGAAAACCGACACCAAACTCACCACGCTCGGCCGCGACCCGGCCGCCAATTTCGGCGTCGTCAATCCGCCGGTCTACCACGCATCGACCATCCTGTTTCCGACCGTCGCCGACCTGGAAGCCGCGCAGAAGACCAAGACGAAAAACCAGATGCGCTATGGGCGCTACGGCACGCCCACGACCTTCGCCTTGCAGGATGCGATCGCCGAATTGGAAGGCGGCTACGCGGCCTTCGCCGTCGGATCCGGGGCGGCCGCCATCCTCGCCGTGCTGATGGCGTTCACGAAAGCGGGCGATCACGTGCTGTGTGTGGACACCGCCTACGCGCCCACGCGGCGCTATTGCGACGTCGTGCTCAAGCGCTATGGCGTCGAAGTCGACTATTACGACCCGATGATCGGCGCGGGCATCGCCGCCATGATCAAACCAAACACGACGCTTTGCATGCTGGAAAGCCCCGGCACGATGACGTTCGAAGTGCAGGACGTTCCCGCCATCGTCGCGGCGTGCAAGGCCAAGGGCGTCGCCACGGCCATCGACAACACTTGGGCGACGCCGATCTATTTCCGGCCCTTCGATCACGGTGTGGATGTCAGCGTGCAAGCCGGCACGAAATACGTGGGCGGCCATTCGGACATCATGCTGGGGCTGATCGCGGTCCGCGACCAGGCGATCTACGAGCGCGTGCGCCCGGCGGTCGACGATCTCGGCGCATCGACCGGCCCGGACGACCAGTTTCTGGCGCTGCGCGGCTTGCGCACGCTCGGGGTGCGCCTGCCCCGCCATTACGCGACCGGCCTCGTTTTGGCGCGCTGGCTCGAAAAACAGCCCGAAGTGTCGCGCGTGATGCACCCCGCCCTGCCTTCATGCCCCGGTCACGAGACTTGGAAGCGCGACTTCAAGGGTGCGACGGGCCTGTTCTCATTCGTGTTGCGTCCGCATCCCAAGGCCGCGCTCGCCGCGATGCTCGACGAACTCGAACTGTTCGGCATGGGTTTTTCCTGGGGCGGCTACGAAAGCCTGATCATTCCGGCCAACATCGCCGCCCACCGCACGGCGACGAAGTGGACCGATCCGGGCCAGTTGCTGCGCGTGCATGCGGGACTCGAAGATCCCGAGGATTTGATCGCGGATCTGGACGCGGGCTTCGCGCGATTGCGGGCGGCCTCGGCGCGGGCGGCGGAATGAGCGCGCCCGATTTCGGCCCTCTCCTGGCCGAAATCGCGTTCGACGCGACCGGCCTCGTCGTGGCCATCGCCCAGCAGCACGATACGGGCGAGATCCTGATGGTGGCTTTCATGAACCGCGATGCGGTCACCGAGACGTTGCGGACCGGTACGGTCTGCTACTGGTCGCGCTCGCGTATGAGCCTGTGGCGCAAGGGCGAGACCTCCGGTCAAACCCAACGCCTGATCGAATTCCGGGTCGATTGCGACGGCGACGCACTGCTGTTGAAGGTCGATCAGACGGGTGTGGCGTGCCACACGGGCCGGCGCGATTGCTTCTTCCGCGTCCTGCGCGACGGGGCATTCGTGGTGGACAAGCCGGTGCTCGTCGATCCCGACAAGCTCTATGGCGGCTGACCCGGGCCCGCGCGTGCGGATCCTGTTGGGCGAGGCGATCGCCCTGGGGCCCGGCAAAGCGCGTCTGCTGGCCGAAATCGCGGCGAGCGGTTCGATTTCGGCGGCCGCCCGAGCCATGGGAATGAGCTATCGCCGCGCCTGGCTGCTTGTCGCGGAAATGAACGCCGCGTTCCGCGCCCCGTTGGTCGAAGCGGGTTCGGGCGGGCGGCGCGGTGGCGGCGCACGGCTCACCGCGCAAGGACAGATGGTGCTTGCCCGTTATCGCGCCATGGAATCGAAAGCGCACAAAACCCTAGCAAGGGACATCGCGGAGTTCTCACGGTTACTCAAGAAATCACCTTAATTATCTGATTCATAAGTAATAATTTTTCTTGTCAGCGAATGATTTTTTCTATCGTTCGAGGGGCATTGCACGGTAAGTTAAGGAATAGTATACTTAGAAGTGGAAAAGGGTGTCGGAAGTGCGCCCTTGCCGTTGCGAAGGAACCGAGGAATGGTGGCTTTGCCGCCCGTTGCAACGACGAGTTTCCCGGGCATCAGCCGCCCGGCGCCGGCGACGCCGCCTATCGGTGTCGGTGCGCCCGCGCGCGTTGCGTCCGACGGACAAGGAAGCCCCGCAACTGCGGCCGTTGCAGAGGCCACCGCGCGCAGCCGCGAAGCGCAAGAACAGGCCCGTGCGGAAGCGAACCGTAACGCCGAGCGCGCGCAGCTGAGCGGCGAAGATCGCCCGAAGGCGCAATTGCCTCAACCGCGCTTCGCCCAGAACGTGGGGCTGTTCGACGATTCCTTCCGAGTTTTCGTTGATATCGTGCTTGCGACCGATTCGAGCCAACGCGTTGCGCGCGTTTACGGCACGCCGCCCGCGCCGAAGCTCGAAACGGCGGGTCGCGGCGCCACCGGATCGGTCAACATCAGCGCTTGAGCCGGCGTTCGCCGGTCGGGCGACGCCTCATTTGCACCACGCGCGCCACATACCGCGCAGCGCGGCGGCGAAATCTTGCGCATAGGCGGGCGCATCGCCCAACGCAGACGCGCGCACCCGCGCACGCAAGCCTGCGCGCAAATCCGCAAGGCCCGCCGGATCCGCGACAGCCGCTGCCGCCCGCGCGACATAGGCATCCGCATCGTCGTTCACCCAATCGCCGAGCCCGCACGCGCCCAGGATGGAATCGCCGAAGCGGCCCAAGGGCGGGCGATCGCGCATGGAGACGACCGGTACGCCCATCCACAACGCCTCGAACGTCGTGGCGCCGCCGTTGTGCGGAATCGCGTCCAACGCCACGTCGATCCGCGCGTAGGCGTCCCACGTCGCCGGTTGCGGCGTGGTGGCGATCAGATCCAGCCGCGAGACGTCCCCGCCCCATTCGGCGAAGCGACTGGCGAACAACGCGCGCGTCGCCGCCTCGCCGAAGACGAGCGCGTTGAGCACGAGCCGCGCGTCCGGCACCGCGGCGAGCACGCGCGCCCAAAGTCGGAAACAACGTTCGTTGTAGCGGACGGTGCGCAGGAAGCTGCCGAATGTCGGACGGCCCGCTGCGCGCAAGGGTGCCGGCGCCACGTCGGGCATCTGGTCTTGCGGGGCGTAGACGAACGCCGTCCGCGGCAGGCGCCAAACCCGCTCGACGAAAGCGTCTTCCGCGCCGTCGGGTACGAGCCGCGGGTCGCCGATATACCAATCGATCGCGGCCAAGCCCGTCGTACCGCCATAGCCCAGCCACGAAACCTGCACCGGCGCGGGCTTGTGCGCGAATGCGTCGAGCCGATTGCCTTGGGTGTGGCCCGAAAAATCGATCAGCACGTCGATGGCGTCGGCGCGGATCGCGGCGGCCAGCGCGCCGTCGTCCATATCCGCGCAAGGCCGCCAAAGATCGAACTTGGCGCGATAGCGCGCCGTCCACGCGTCGCCCGCGCCCGGGAAGTTCGCGTAGCCGACCAGATCGGCCATGTCGCGGGGGAAATTCTCGATCAGCGGCCATAGAAAATGCCGCGCCGAATGCAGGCGGAAATCCGCCGACACGAACCCGACGCGCAGGCGCCGTTCGGGATCGGGAATGTTGGCGTGCGGCGCGTGCGGCCGGGCGCGCCGCGCGCCCCAGGCGGCGTAAAGCGCCTTGATCTGCGCGGGCGTCGCGTCAGGATCGTAATTCGCCGCGAACAGACGGTTGCTTTCGATATCCGCGCGGCCCGGTTCGGCCGAAATCGCGGCCGCGTATCCGGCGCGCGCGCCGTCGTGATCCAACAGATCCTGGCGGACGGCGGCGGCGTCGCCGGAAGAACCGATCGCCTCGAACTCGGCCAGCGCCGCGCACGGCCGGTTCGCCGCCTTGAGCGCGAACGCGAGATTGGAACGGATCAACCGCTCGCCGGGCATCAGTGCGGCGGCGCGCGCGATGTCCGCGACGGCGCCGTCGTTATCCTGAAGATCGAGTTTCGCGAGGCCCCGGTTGCACAGCGTCAGCGCGTGATCCGGGACCAGCGCGAGCGCGCGATCGAACGCGGCCAACGCCGCCGCCGCCCGGCCGAGGCCGCGCAGCGCGTTGCCCTCACCCATCCACGCGTCGGCGAAGGCGGGTTCGCGCGTCCGCGCGCGGACGAATTTCTCGAGCCCCGCATCGAACGCGCGCCGGTTGAGGTCGATTTGCGCCGAAAGGTTCAGCGCGTCGACGTCGTCGGGGTCGGCGGCAAGCAGGGCGTCGTAGACCGCGCGCGCCTCGTCGATCCGGCCCGCGCGGTGCAGCGCCAGCGCTTGCGCCAAGCTCATCGCGGCCAGATCAATTCGAGGCTGAGGTCCTCGTCCGCCGAGATGTTCTCGACGATCTTCACGACCTTCGCCCCTTGACGCATCTCCCGCGCCAGATCCTTCGCCACGCCGCCGATCTTGCGGCGGTCGGCGGCGCCCAACTTGTCGAACCGCCGTTTGGCGGAATCGATGTCGGTCCGCTGCCCGGTCTCGGCGGCCTTGCGCACGGCGCGCGACACGTCCGTCGGTCCGCCCGCGACGCGTTCGATCGCCGCCGCGAAGATCTCGAGCGTCTTCTGGCGGGATTCGGGTGTGTCTTTGGGCGGCAGGGCGACCATGGCGCGACCGAACCTAAAGCGAACCGGGCCGCGATTTCAACTGTATGGCTCGCTCGGGCGAGCGCGGGTGGCGACCCCGGCAGGATTCGAACCTGCGACCACTTGCTTAGAAGGCAAGTGCTCTATCCAGCTGAGCTACGGGGTCAGCGCACGCGGTCGTATTTGAAATTGTCGGCGTAGCTTTTCGGCCGGACCCGCGCGGCCTTCGGCGGCGCAACGTCGAAGGCGATGCCGTGGCGATTGGCGTAGCCGATCGCCAGTTCCTGCGTTTCGAAGGTCAGACGGATCTGTCCGTCCGTATCCGCCGACCCCGCCCACCCCATCAACGGATCGGGACGCTTGGCGGCACCCGGCTCGAACTCCAACACCCACGCTTGGGTTTTGGCCTTGCCGGATTGCATGGCGGTCTTGGCGGGGCGATAGATGCGGGCAGGTTTGTGCATGATGTCGTGGTGCGACGCGGGGGGTTGAGCCCGCGACCCCCGAAAGATGGCCGCAACCCCCTTCAAACGCAACGGATTTCGGTGGCGGACAATGCCCCTGCGCCGGCGGGTGAGACGCCGCGCCCGTTAGGGCCTCCCGCCCGACATCATCTGGGCGAGCGCCACGGCGGCCAGCATCTGGTCGCGCAACAAACGCAAGACGGTCATGTCGCGCGGGTCGAAATCCGCGCGTCGCAGTGCCAGCACGACGTCGCCGTCCCGGAAGCATTCGTAATCGGCCGCGACTAAGGCGTCGATGGCCGCTTTGGCCCCCGCAGGCTCTGGATACGCCCCCTCCACGAAGGCCGGGCGCCAGCCCCGCGCGAGCCAGTCGGCCGGCGCCATTCCCCCGGCTGCGACGATCAACGCGTCGGGCGCCAAAACGCCGGGCGCCGGCATCTGGTCGGCCGTCAGCGTCATCGCGACCGCAGGGGATCGCGCCCGGGCGAGTTTCGCCAGGGCCGCATCGCGGATCGCGGGCTGCATGTCGGCGGGGTTCATCGCTTGCCCCCTGGCGGCGGCGCCAACTTGGCCATCAGGTTGAGCCCGACATTCGTGGCGTCCCGCAAAAGCGTCCAAACGCGCATGTCTTCGACCGGAAAGGCATCGCGGCGCAGCCCGCACACGTCGGTGTCGTAGCGGAACAGCGCGTAATCGGCGGCCGCAAGTTCGGCCTCGATGGCATCGCGCCGCGCCGCGCCGACATGGGCGATTTCGATGCGCGCGTAGGCGGGCCGCCAGCCGAGCGGCCACCACGCCGCGAACAAATCGTAGTCGTAGCCCTCGGTATCGGTCAGCAGCACGTCGGGCGGTTCGAAATCGGCCTCGGCGACGAGTTCGGCGACGGCCACGCACGGCACTTCGATGGGCACGATCTGCGCGGCGATATCTTCGAGGCCCGCGAACTTCCTGTGACTTTCGATCGTGTCGCGCCGGAACGACGCGAGCACCGGCGCCGTCGGCACCGAATGGAACGTGCGCACGCCCCCGGGCGCGTCAGCCACCACGGCTTGCCGCCGCAGCCGCGCGCCCGCCCTGCCCGCGTAATTCGCCTGCAAGCGCGCGAAGGAGTCCGGCACCGGCTCGAACAGCGTCCCGCGCCAATTGGCGCCGCCGGTATGCGCGATCAGCGGATCGCCGAACAAGCCGTCGTTGGCGCCGATGACCAGGTAGCGCACGACCGGCAGCGTCGCGCCCAAATGGCGCAAAGCGGCATCGTCGATCGCGGCGAAACTTTCCTTGTGATACATCACGCCTCCGCCCACCGGCGGTATAATGCGAGATCGCTCGCGCTGTCGACCTCGCCCCAAGGGCCCGGCACGGCAACGGCACCGATCCGTACGCCGCGCGCCAGCAGCAGCCCGAGCATCGACGTCATGTCCAGCTTGTCCGCGCGCGCGGGCGCCAACTCGGCCAGCAGTCCCGCGACCGCCGTCCAACCCTCGCGCGCGAACTTCAGCAGACCCATGTACTGGCCTTCGACCTCGGCGAGCGAGGCGGGCTTGCGGCCGATCTCCGCGAGCGCGCCGTCGGGCGACAGCTTGAAGGTTTCGGCGTCGTCGAGCGGATCGGCGAAGCGCGCCCGCCACAACGCGAGCCAATCGGGATCGTAGGCGACGGCAAGCGGCGTCCGCGCGGCGGCCAACGTTGCGGCGGCCGTGCCCGAGTAGAAGATATCGGCATAACTGACGAGGCACGGGCCCGCGGCCAGCCACTCGGCCGCGCATTCAAGTGACCGGACCATATTGGTCTCCGCCCAGCGCGGATTGTCGAACTTGCGAACCGGATGGGCGTCGAACGCGCGGCCCTGCCAGCCACGCACGACACCGATCTCCGCGCACCCGGCCGCGCGCAACGCCGCGCATTGCCGGTCGAACAACGTGCGCCCCCCGATCTCGACCATGCATTTGGGGCGATCGTCGGTCAAAGTGCCCATCCGCGAGCCGCGACCTGCCGCCAGGATCAAGCCCTTCATTCGTCCGCTCCGAAAAAAACGCGAAACCGCGCGCGATCGCGGGGGTCGAACGGTGCTTCGCGTTCCGGATGCCACATCTGGCCCGCCAGGCGTCCGTCCGCCGCGTGTGCTGCCTCGATCGTGCCGTCGGCGGCACGATGCGTGGCGATCCAACCTGTCGGCGGCGCGCGTACCACCCAGTCGTGGAAGCTGTTGACCGTGCGGCCGTCCTCAAATGTGTGGCGCACCCCGACATGACCCGCGGCCCTCTCCAGGGCGGCGCCAGCCGCGTGCAGCAGGACCTGGAACCCTCGGCAGACGCCGAACACCTTGACGCCGGTTTGCGACGCCCATGCCAAAATCGCCGCCTCGCTCGCGTCGCGCTCGGGCATATCCCCGCCCAACGCGCCAAGATCGCCGCCGCCGGTCAGCAGCACGCCCGCCGGCGCGATCGCGCGCGCGAAATCGACGGCGCGCCCCGGCCGGTTGGGCAACGCCACGCAAAGAAAGCCGCACTCGCCGAGAAACTCGGCCCACCGCCGGTCGAGCGCGTCCCGCCGCTCGCCGTGGCGCGGATCATCGACGATCCGCTGGCTGACCAGAAGCCGCCTCATCCGATCGCCGCGATACGCCGATTGGCGCAGTCGAGGTCGAGCAGACGCGCGCGCGCATAGGCTTCGAACGCGCGCTCGCCCACGCCGATCGCCGCGGGCGTGCCCGTTTCGCCCGCCCGGATCGCCATATGCGAATTGGCCCCGCCGAAGGCGGTCACGAAACCGGCGATCCCGCGCGAGAACAGCCAGTCGTAGCCGGGGTCGGCGTTCGCAGCCACGACGACGGCCCCGGCCAAGTCGAGGCCCGCGTCGGCCGGCTTGACCGGACCGCGCGCGCGGCCACGTCCGACGAAATTGGGTTCGGTCGGCGGCAAATGGAAGCCGCGCACTTGGCTCGCCGCGTAGATCAGCGGCGGCAGGAAAAGCTTCTGCGCGAGCGCATGGCGTTTGCGCCCTTCGGCGATCGAGGCGCCCAACGCCGCGCCCACATCGGCGCTGCCGACGTGCAACTCCTCGATCGCCGCGACGTCGAGATGGGAGGCCGCGTCCAGATCGAAGCCGTGCGCGGCGCAGAGCCGCCCGATTTCGACCAGCGCGTCGGACAGATTGCGCGAGAACAGGAACTTCGCGCGCTCGCGGCCGCGCACCCCACCTTCCAGGAACGCGAACAACCCATCCACGTCGGTTTCGAGACCGTGCTCGCGGATGAGCCGGCCTATCGTCTCGCGTTGGCGCGCCGAGGGCACGAATTTCGGCGGCGTCTCGGGGGCGGATGCCGCGCGCGCGCGCGCGAAGTCGAAGTAAAGATCCGGCGCCTCGTCGTAGCGCTTGGACAGGATGTCGTAGGCACCCGGGCGCAAATGCCCGTACGCGGCCAAAAACTCCGCGCGCGGCAGCCGCGCCAAATCGCGGCCGATGCGCGTACCCACCGTATCGACCCCGGCCATGAAACGCGCCACGTCCTCGTCGTCGAGCGCGCCCACCGCGACGAGCGAGCGCAGGATCTGCACCGCCACGAAACCCGCGCGCGCCAGCCCCGCGAAGGGCAGCGTGCCGTAGCGCTTGCAATCCTCGATCAACCAGTGGATCCGCGCGACCGGTTCGACATCGGATTCGGCGAGGGCCGCGTGGCGGCGCACGAGTTCGTCGAGCCGCGCCTCGTCCTGTCGCCACAGCCCGTCCGGGCGCAGGATCCGGTTCGTCAACGCGCGCAAGGAATGCGTCAGCGCCGCGCGGTCGTTTGAGGAAAATCCGCGCTCGTCGAGTGCGGCGAGCCGCCGGTCGAGATCGAAGTCGTAGCAGGAGAAGACGATGTCGAACTCGACCTTATCGTGCAGCACGGGGGCTGCGATCAGGCGGCCGATGTAGTGCGAGACCAGGCGTTCGGCCAGACGCGGCTCGACATCGCGCGGCACGAAACTGTTGAAGCTGACGCGCACGTCGATATAGGGCAGCCCCTCGAACGACAGCATCAGCGGGAAGCCGCGTAGATTTCGGTAGCCGTAGTTGCTGCGCTGATAGGCCCAGATCGCGTCGGTCACCAGATCGCGGTAGAGCGACAACGCCAGCGGCCGCGGACGCACGCCGATGATCTCGGCCGGGTTCCAGTCGGGCATCACCGCGAACACCGTGCGCGGCCCGAACAGGAACGGATGCGGCTTCTCGCCCTCGGCGACCTTCCGCGCGATCCGGTCGAGCGCGGCGCGCACTTCCGGATCGGCCGCACCGGCGGCCGGCGGACAGGCCAAAGGCCGGACCTGGAACAGCACGGCGACACCGTCGGCGTCGATCGCGAATTCGACGTCGAGCGCGTCCGCCCCGGTCAGTCGCTCCAGTTCGTCGAGCAAGTCGCCCACGGGCGAAAGTTCGCCGGGCAATCCGCCGGTGCCGCGCGCTTGGACGAAAGTGCGCAGCGCCGCCCGGCCGCCGGCGGTCACGGCGGCGGTGTCATGGCCGACATGGTAGTTCAGCGTTCGATAGGGCGCGCCTGTTGCCGGGTCGCGGGTGAACGCCACGCCGGACAAGCGCGGATCAGCGAGCATCGGCTGGACCAGGACGCGGCTGTCCGGATGTGCCGCCGCGGGACCGTAGGAGCCGATCACGGCGTCGATCGCGTCGTCGAGCGCAGCTTGCCCGGCGACGTTCGGAACCGACAGGAACTTCCCGGCCATCGACGCGCCGGCACCGTCCTCGCCCGAAGCGCTGGACCGCACGATCAACGGAAACCCCAGCGGTGCGATCCGCGCGCGAACCGCCGCGCGGTCCGACCGCCACTCCGCCACGGCGAAGTGCACGAGCGGCAAAACGCGTCCGCGGGCGAGCCGCCCGGCGAAAGCTGCGAGCGTGCGCGCCTTGCCGTTCGCCAACGCCGTCACGCGCGCCGCCGCGCGGCCCAAGCGCGCGTCCGATAGACCGCCTCGATCGTCGCCGCGCGGGCAATGCGCGCCGCGACCCACGCCATGAAATCCGCGAAGCCCGCTTCGCCCAGCTTGGCGCGGACGTCGTTCACGCTCCACCACGCGCCCAAATAGGCCTCGCGCGGCATCGCCACCGCATGCCGCCCCTCCAGATAGACGATGTCGTCGAAATCGCCGCGTGCGCAAAGCCGGTCCATCAGCGTTTCGGTGATCCCCGAGTTCCCCGACGAAACGCGCTTTTGTCCGCCCAATCGCTTGTCGAGTTCGGCCTCGATTTCGGCGGTCAACGGATTGGCGTCGACCAGCCGCGGATTCCACAGCGCACAGAAGCGTCCGCCGGGCGTGAGCAGACGCGCGAATTCGGCCATGCCCGCGTCGAAATCGACCCAATGGAAGGACGACGCCATTGTCACGAGCGCAGCAGACCGGTCGGGCAGCCCGGTCGCCGCACCCGAGCCCTCGCGCCAGACGATGGCGCCATTGTCGGGATGGGCCATCCCCTGCCCGCGCATATCCGCGTTGGGTTCGACCGCCGTGACGCGCGCGAAGCCCGCCTCGGCGAGCATCCGCGTCCATATGCCCGTGCCCGCGCCGACGTCGACGGCGGCGCACGCCTCGGGCCGCACCGGCAGCAAACCGATCAGCGCTGCGCGCACGCCGGGTGCGTAGCCTTGGCGGTAACGCGTGTAATTCGCCGCGAGTCCCGTGAAGTCGCCGAGTTTCATCGCTCTTCTCCGCTGCTTACCGTGATCGGCGCGGCCGCGCGCGCATCCGAATAGCCGCGCCACAACGCCCGCCGGATGCCGCGATAGCGCCGCCACCATGCGCGGCCCGGCGGCGCCTCCGCGTCGTCCGGCCGCGCGAATTCCGCGCGGAACGGGACCAGCGCGGCGGCAAGGAAGACGAGCCGGATCAACCATTCGGGCCAGCGCGCGAAGGGAGCGGCGTCGGAGTAGCGCCAAGCCGCGAGCTTCGGCAGCGCGGCCAGTCGGATCGCCAACCGTTCGATCGCATGCGTGCGCTCGGCGACGCCGCGCGCGGGTAAAGCCGGATCGAACCCCGAGACGCGCGGGCTTTCGGCGCGGTTCCACCATTGCAGGCCGTTGACGGTCGAGCGCAGCAGCGCGTCGTCCCAATCGAGACCGGCGAAGGCGCAGATCGCCGCCAACGTTTCGCGCGGCCGCGCGTGCAGCGCCTCCAGCCGGAAGGCTTTGGCGCGCGCGCCGATCTCGGGAAGATACGCGCGATCGCCGTAGCCGGGCTCGTCGCTGCTCCATGCGCGGTCGGACAGAACCTGCACGAGCCCGCGCTCGACGGCCGGAAACGGCTCGGCCCCAAACGTCGCGCGGGCGTGGCGCGCAACGGATACGGCCGCCGAGATCGGATGGCGGACCATATGCAGGTAAAGCGCGTCCGGGAAATCCGTCTCGATCGTCTGCGCGCGGAACAACGGACCGCCGTGAATCGGGAAGACCAAGGTCGCGCGCGGCGGCACCGACCGGCCGAGCGTCAGCGCGAAGGCGACGTAGACAGAGCACAGGAAGCGCCGCCGCGTATCCCCGCCCCCGCAGGCGATCAACGCGGCGAAATGGGCGTAAAATGCCGCACGGTCGACGTGACAGCCGCGGTCGCGCGAGGGGCCGAGCTTGTCGGTCCCCCAATCGACCCACTGCCAATGGTCGGGCACGAAAAGGGGATCGAGAACCGAGGCGAATTGCGGCAATTGCTCGGCCGGCGGCATTTGGCCGATGCGCGCCCATTGTTCGGGGAAGTCGCGCAAGGCGAGGCCCGGCAGCGACAACGTCTGCGGATGGAAATCGAGCAGCGACTGCACGAACAACGTGCCGGACGCGGCATAGTTCTGCACGCAAAGAACGCGATAGGCGTCGCTGGCGGCGACCAAGTCCGCGTAAAAAATGCGCGGATCGCTCATGCCCATCCGCGCGCCCTGGCGAAGTCCAGGACCCGTGCCGCCGCCTCTGCGACAGGCATCTCGGGACCGAAGGTCAGATCGGGATCGACGGGCGGCTCGACGCTGGAGTCGATCCCGGCCATATCCGCGGTCGCGGCCGCGTAAAGTCCTTTCGGATCGCGCCGCGCGCGCTCTGCCAACGGGACGTCGAGATAGACTTCGACATAGGCCGGATTGTTGGCACGGTTCCACGCGCGCACATCGGCGAACATCGAAATCGTGGCGCAGACCGCGTCGGCGCCTTGGGCGGCGAGCGCCGCCGCGAGCCGACCATAGGTGCGCGCGAGCTCGCGGCGCGCGTCGGCTTCGAACCCATCCTTGTCGCGGCCCAGGATCGCGCGCAACGCGTCGCCGTCGAGCAGCAAAGCGAAACGGCCGCGCGCGCGCAACGCCGCCACGACCGCGCGCGCGAGCGTGGTTTTGCCGGCCCCCGAAAGACCGGTGATCCAATAGACGGTGCCGCCAGCGTCGTACATGGGTACTTCCGAGAATAAAGGGATTCGCGCGCGCCCCGCCATCCGGCACAGCGCAAAGAAACGGTCGAATTCCGCGCGCGGGACCGATAACATCGCGACATGCCGCTGACCGGGCTTTTCCATATCGCGATCAAAACCGCCGACCTCGCCGCGACCACGCGGTTTTACTGCGACGTGCTCGGTCTGCGCGTGGTCAAGCGACCGGATTTCGGTTATCCCGGCGCCTGGCTGGCTCTGCCGACGCCCGGTGGCGACGCGATCGTGCATATCTACGCTGGCGGCCCGGCGCTTGGCCCGGAGGGCCACGTTCCATCGGGGACCGGGGCGATCGACCATGTGTCGATCGCGGCGATCGGCTTTCACGATCTGCGTGCGCGCTTCGAACGTTTTGGCCTGCCTTACCGCGAATTCCTGGTGCCCGGCACGACGCTTTGGCAGTTGTTCGTCTACGACCCGTCGGGCGTCCAACTCGAACTGACGTTCGAAGGCGCAGCGGAAGTCGGACGCACGCCGGACATGTCGCCCGGGCGCGGCTACGTCGCGGGCGCAAGCTTCTTCGATCCCGATGCCTATGTCGGTTTCGGCGATAAGAATCAACTTTAATTATCTGACTTTATCAATATAAATCAAATATTTACGTCTATTTCTCCGGCAATCGCCAAAAATTTTAGGGAACCTTTAACGTTAACCCCGTAGCCTCCAACGGCTCGCCCGAAACGCGTGCGTCGTCCGTCGGCGTGCGCGGCAGGAGTACGTTCGACGTGACCGCGACACCGCCTCCGCCCCAAACCGATCCGGCCACTGCGCGCCGGCGGGGGTCGCTCGCGTCCTGCTTCCCGGCATTGGCCAAACATTTCGACTTGGCCGAAGCGGCTGCCGCGTTGGTCCAACCGGTCGATACCCCCGCCGCCTTCGTCGAGGCTTGCGCCAAGATCGGCCTGGAGGCCGAGGCGCGCACGATGATGCTGGAGGCCATCCCCCGCCAGCCTTTGCCCGCGATCCTGTTGCTCAAGGACGGCGAAGCCGCGATCGCGGCCGACGCGAAGGTCGACGCGTTGCGCGTCTACTGGCCGGACGAAGACCGGTTCGAGTGGCTCGATTTCGACGCGCTCGGCAAAATCTACGGCGGGGCTTGCGTTTTCGCCAAGCCGCGCGCGCGCGCGGGCGCCGAGGACATCGCCGAGCAGGCGGCGCCGCCGCGCGGCAAACGTTGGTTTTGGCAGGCGTTATTCCTCGCCTGGCCGACCTACATCTACGTCGTGCTCGGTTCAGTCGTCATCAATCTGCTGGCGACCGTGGCGCCGATGTACTCGATGAATGTCTACGACCGCGTCGTCCCCAACGGCGCCATCGAGACATTGTTCGTGCTCTCGACCGGCGTCCTGCTGGTCTACGCCTTCGACTTCGCCATGCGCATGCTGCGCGGCTATTTCGTCGATCACGCGGGCAAGAACGTCGACGCGCTGCTCGCCAGCCGCATTTTCGACCAAGTCATCCGCATCCGCATGGAATCGCGTCCGCCGACCGCCGGCGGGTTCGCGAACAACCTTCGCGAATTCGAGACCTTGCGGGAGTTCTTCTCGTCCGCGACCGTCAACACGCTGGTCGATCTGCCGTTCACGCTCTTGTTCCTGGCGCTGATCTGGTGGATCGGCGGATGGCTGGTGCTGACGCCGCTGGTTGCCATTCCCGTCGTCATGCTCGTGGGGCTCGCGATCCAGATCCCGCTCGACCGCGTGGTCAAGCAGGCGATGGCGCTAGGCGCCTTGCGCCACGGCGTGCTCGTCGAGACGATTTCGGCGCTCGAAACCATCAAGGCCGTCGGCGCGGGCGACCGGATGCAACAGCGCTGGGAAGCGTCGGTGGGTGCATCGGCCGAAGCGGCCGTGAAGTCGCGGACGTGGTCTTCGCTCGCGATCAATTTTTCGATGCTCGCGCAGAACCTGACGACGATGGCGATGATCGTACACGGCGTCTATCTGTTCGTGGAGATGCAGCTATCGACCGGCGCGTTGATCGCCTGCACGATGCTGGCCGGACGCGCGATGGCCCCGGTCGGGCAGATCGCCGCCCTGCTCACCCGGCTCAAGCAAAGCCAAGCCTCGCTGCAGACCCTCGATCAGATCATGAAGCTGCCGCAGGAAGGCGATCCCGCGCGGCGCTATCTTTCCCGGACCGGGCTGACCGGCGACATCGAGTTCCGCAACGTGTCCTTCGCCTATCCGGGCCAAGGCAACGAGGTCCTGCGGAACGTCAGCTTCTCGATCCGCGCGGGCGAACGCGTGGGCATCGTCGGTCCGATCGGCTCGGGCAAAAGCTCGATCCTTAAGCTGATCCTGGGCATGTACGCGCCGAAGGAAGGCCAAATCCTCATCGGCGGCGCCGACATCCGGCAGCTCGATCCCGACGATCTGCGCAAGCACATCGGTTGCGTGCCCCAGGACGTGATCCTGTTCGCCGGCTCGGTGCGCGAGAACATCGCCGTCGGCGCGCCAATGGCCGAAGATTCCGACGTGCTGGAGGCGGCACAGCTCGCCGGCGTGGACGAGTTCGTGCGCCAGCATCCCGACGGCTACAATTGGCCGGTCGGCGAACGCGGCGAGCGCCTGTCGGGCGGCCAGCGCCAGGCGATCGCGTTGTCGCGCGCGCTGTTGCTGAAGCCGCGCGTCCTGGCCATGGACGAACCCACCTCGGCGATGGACCAGGGCTCCGAACAGGCGATGAAAATCCGCCTCGAGGAAGTCCTCGACGCGCGCACGCTCGTCTTGATCGCGCACCGCCCGTCGCTGTTGACGCTGGTGAACCGTCTCATCGTCGTGGATCGGGGCCGGATCATCGCCGACGGACCGCGCGAACGCGTGCTCGACGCGCTCGCCAAGCGCCGCGCCCCGCAAGCGCCGGGCGGCGGCGGGCGCACCGTCGCCCGGGTGGGAGACTGAGCGCGCCATGTCCTCCGCCGTCAAAGCCCTGCCCCCGCCCGAACGCTTCTCCGGCGCGCGCATCGCACCGCCCGCCGGCGGCGCGATATTCGTGGTCGCGATCGCCGCATTGGTCGGATCCTTGGGGTTCTGGGCGAGCCTCGGCACGCTCGACACCTACGCCTCCGGTCAGGGGCGGGTCGTGCCGTCCTTGCAGATCCAGCGCATCCAGAATCTCGAAGGCGGCATCCTGTCCCAATTGCTGGTCGCCGACGGCGATCGGGTCGCCGAGGGCCAGATCCTCGCGCGGATCGACGACGTCGCCTTCGCCTCCGAATTCCAGCAGAATCGGCAGAAATATCTTTCGCTGCTCGCAGCCTTCGCGCGACTGGAGGCCGAATCCGCCATGCGCCCCGCGCCGGATTTCCCGGCCGAGGCGCTCGGCGAAGGCCGCATTTTCGTCGACACCGAGCGCACGCTGTTCCAGGCGCGGCGCCAGGAACTGGACGCGGCGCGCGAAACGCTGGGCCGCAATCTGGTCCAGCGCCAGCAGGAGTTGCGCACGCTGATCGACCGCGAGCAGTGGCTCGCCCGCAGTTTGGAACTGTCCAACCGCGAACTCGAGATCGTCCGGGAAGTGGCCGAGCGCGGCTACCGCTCGCAGCTGGATCTGTTGCGCTTGCAGCGGCAATCCAACGAAATCGAGGGGCAACTGCGCACGACCCGCCTTCAGATCCCCGGCGTGCGCGCTGCCGCCGCCGAGGTCGAAGCGCGGTTGGAGGAACGTCAGCGCCTTTACCAGCGCGAGGCTTCGACCGAACTCGCGCGCGTGCGCGCGGAGCTGTCGGCCACATCCGAGATCCTGCGATCGATGGCCGACCGCGTGGCGCGCCGGGAAGTGCGCTCGCCCGTCGCGGGAACCGTCAAGCAAATCGCCGTCCGGACAATCGGCGGCGTGCTGGAGCCCGGCGCCGCGTTGATGGAGATCGTTCCCGGCGAGGACGAGTTGCTGGTCGAAGCGCGCATCCGCCCCAACGATATCGCCTTCGTCCATCCCGGCCAGACGGCGTTGTTGAAGATCAGCGCCTACGACTTCTCGATCTACGGCGGCATCAAGGGCGAGGTCGCGCGCATCAGCGCGGATTCGATCCCCGACGACAAGGGCGAACCGTGGTTCCACGTGCGCGTGCGCGCGGACCGCATGGCGCTGGGCACGCCCGAACGTCCGTTGCCGATTTCCCCCGGCATGACGGCGCAGGTCGATATCGTTACCGGGCAACGGACGATCCTTCAGTATCTGCTCAAGCCCATCGTCAAGACGACCGACCGCGCAATGACCGAGCGCTGACGCGATCCTTGCTGGCGCGCGGCCGGACTTGAGGTATCCTTCGCAAAACGAGCAAATCGGGGACGACATGGCCGAAAAATCCGCGCGACCGCCCGCGAAAACCGCCGCAAAATCCGTCCCGGTCGCCGCCCCGAAACCCGCCGCGGAGGCGAAGGTGAGCGCGGCCCCGCCCCCGCCGGCGGATATGCCACCCCTGTATAACCGCGTCCGGCCGATCGAACCGGCCCGTCACAAGGATTGGGCGGTCCGCGACGTCCGCGATTTCCGTTTTGCCGCCAAGACCCGCGCGGTACCGATCACCGGCGCGGAATTTCCGGTCGCCGCGCGCGAGTATCCGATCGTGTTCGTGACCAAGCCTACGCCGATGGCGGCCGTTTTGGTGGGCTTGCGCGCGGACGAGAACCTTTACGTCGGCGCGGACGGCGCCTGGCGCCCGGGCGCCTACATGCCCGCCTATCTGCGCCGCTATCCGTTCCTGATCGCCCAGTCCAACGACGGCGAACGGCTGATCCTTTGCGTGGACGAGGGCTCGCCGCTCGTCACCAAAGAGGGCGGCATGCGCTTCTTCGAGAACGGCAAGAAATCCACCTATCTCGACCGCATGCTCCAACTCGGCGCCGATATACATCGCGACCAAGTGCGCACGGCGCAGATCGTCAAGCTGCTGGACGAGATGGGTCTGCTGATCGAGCGCCGCATCGAGGCCAAACTTTCGACCGGCGAGACGATCGGCTTCCAGGGTTTCGGCATCGTCGACGAGCGCAAACTCAACGAACTCCCCGACGACAAGTTCCTCGCCTTACGCCGCACGGGCGGGCTGGGACTCGTCTATTTGCATCTGGTCTCATTCGCCAACCTGAAGAATCTCGGCGACATCGCGGTCGAGCGCGAAAAACGCGCCTGACGACGCGCCGCCCGCCGGCCGGCGCGGGCGATCAGGTCCCGTTCTGTTGGCTGGCGGTCAGCGCGTTCTGGCCCAAAAGATCGTCGAGCGTCGTGTTGACGCCGACCAGCAGCACGCCCCAATCCGGCGTTCCCCCGCCCGTCCCGGCCGACACGCCGATGAAGGTGCCGCCCGCGGTCGCGTCGTACTGCGCGGTGAGCTGCGCGGCCCAGTCGGCGGGAATGCCCAGCGTCTGGTCCTGGAACAACGCCGAGACATCGATTTTGTCCTCGGCCGCCTGGAAGCCGACGATCGTGTCGGGACCTTCCGCGCCGGGCGAGGTGAGACGCACTGTGTCGCGGACGTAGTCCGTGAGCGTCCAATTGCCTTGTGCGTCGGCGGTCGAATGGCTGGCTTGGCCGTAGACCTCGATCGTATGGATCGCCGTGGCGATCCCGCCGTGGCCGTCGGCGACCTGATACTCGAACGTCCGCAAGCCGGGCGCCGCACCGGGCTGGTACAGGAAACTGCCGTCCGGGTTCAGCGTCAGCGCGCCGTCGGCGGGCGGCGTGATCAGCGTGAAGAGCAGCGCGTCGCCCTCCTCGTCCGTCGCGGTCAACTGACCCGCGATCGGCGTCGAAGCAGCACCCTCGGTGACGCCAGACTGGACGACGGGCGCGTCGTTCGGATCGACGGTGATGAATATCTGACGGCGTTCGCCGCCCATCTCGCCATAGGCGGTGACGAAGAAGCTGTCGACCCCGGAGAAGCCGTCGTAGGGGGTGTAGACGAAGGACCCGTCGGTCGAGAAAGACAGCGTACCGTGACCCGGCCAGTTCTCCTGGATGACGACCAGGGCACCGGTGCTGTCGGCGACGTCGCCGAACAGCGCGTGGTTGCCGTCCGCGACGAAGCTCGTCTGCCACTCGATGGTCTCGGGCACGGCGGTGACGTAGATGCTGTTCGCCTCCACGGTCAGGACGCCGCCATCGGCGTCGGTGATCGTGTAGGCGAAGGTGTCCCACCCCGAATAGTTCGGCGCGGGCATGTAGACGAAGTCGCCGTCGGTGTCGATCGTCACCGTCCCGTGCTGCGCCTGCCGGGCCACAGCGTAGGTCAGCTGGCCGACGGGCGTTTCGACGTCGGCCACGATCGTCTGCCCCGTGATCGAATCGCGCGAGAGATTGCCCGAATACGCCGTGTCTTCGGCGGTGGTGATGTAGCCGTAGTTGCCGGTCGTGTTGGTCAAGTAAGGCGTGCTGTTCACCGGCGTGACGACGAAGGTCAGCGTCGCCGTATACGACATGGTTCCCGACGCGTTGAACGCGACGACGTCGATCGTCTCGGTGCCGTACCAATTCGTATTGGGGCGGAACGAGAAGGTTCCGTCGGGCTGGAACTGGATGATGTTGCCGTCGGCCAAATGTCCGTCGGCGCCGTCCACGACGCGGACTCCGTAGTTGAGACCGCTGGTCCCCGGCGGCTGATCCGGATCGTAGACCGCGATGCGGCCGGTGATCAGCGTGTTCTCGTTGCCGGTGAAGGTCATCGAGGAGAACACCGGCGCGTCGTAGACGTTTTGAACGGTCAACGTGCCCGTCAGGGTCGACGAGGCGCCGGTCGAATCCGTCGCGACGTAGCTGAAAGTCTGGGTGCCGAACCAATCGGGCGGCGGCGTGAACGCGAACGTGCCGTCGGGATTGATCGTCATCGTGCCGACGGACGGACCGCTGGCGAGCGTGTAGCCGACGATCGTCCCGCCCTCTGGATCGAAGGCCCGCAACTGACCTGTCGTCACGGTGTCTTCGACGCCGGCGAACTGCGTCAGCGTCGTGCGCGGGCCGTCGTCAACGGGGCGGACTTCGATGGTCAACGGAACGAACGCGCCGTTGCCGAGCGAGTCCCAATAGAGCACCGAAAGATTTGCCGTGCCGGAGGCGTCGGCCCTCGGCGTGAACACGACCGACTTTCCATCCGGGCCCCAGCCGTAATTGCCCAGCGACGATTGCCACACCCCGGCGCCGAGGCCGACCGCGTAACCGTCGGGATTGATGACGTCGATCGGAATGACGATCGGTCCCGAGTCCTCGTCGATCGTCACCCGTATCGGCGCGAGATACGGCACGTCGACCACGGGCGCCACGTCGAGGGCGATCGTCTGCGTGCGCGTTCCGCCGAGCGTGTCGGTCATCGTGATCGTGAAGCTGTCGGCGCCGTTGTAGTTGGCGCCGGGCGTGTAGGTGAATGTGCCGTCCGCGCCGACCAGGACCGCACCGTGGGCGGGCCCCTGGGTCAGCGACACGGAGAAGGCGTCGCCATCGGCGTCGGAGACGCCGAAATTGCCGGTCAGGACGGTATCCTCGTCGAGCGCGAAGGACGTGTTGGCCGCGATGGGCGCCGCGTTGTCGAGCTTGACGAGGATCGACACGGTCGCGGTCGACACGCCGCCGCGACCGTCGGCGACCGTATAGACGAACGAATCCGCGCCACGATAACCGGGGTCGGGCGTGTAGACGTAGGCGCCGTCCGGTTGCACCACGAGCGAGCCGTGCGCCGGACCGCCGTTGGCCGCGATCGCGAAGACCATCGCGTCGCCTTCGACGTCGGTGGCGACGAGCACGCCCGCCATCGGATGGTTGGTCCAGGCGACGGCCGCGGAGTCGGCCGTCGTCGGGGCGTCGTTCACGGCCGCGATCTGGATGGTCCGAACGATCGTCGCCGTGCCGCCGAAGCCATCGGCGACGAGCACGGTGAACGAGTCGCTGCCGTTGTAGTTGGCCGACGGCGCGTAGGTGTAACTGCCGTTCGATGCCAGGGTCAGGGAACCGTGCACGGGCGGCGTGGCGAGCGAATAGGAAAGTGCGTCGCCGTCGATATCGCTCGCCGTCAACACGCCGGTGATGATCGTGTCCTCGATCCCCGGGATGGGCGATGCTGTCACCGGCGCGACCGGCGCGTCGTTGACCGGCGCCACGGCGACCGCGACCGTCGCCGTGGATACGGCGCCGTTCGCATCGGCGACGGTGTAGGTGAACGTATCCGTGCCGTTGAAATTCGGATTGGGAATGTAGGTGTAGCTGCCGTCGGGTTGGATCGTCAGCGCACCGTGTCGCGGGCCGCCGCCGGGAGCAAGACCGAACGTCGTCGCGTCGCCCTCGGCGTCGGTCGCGGTCAATCGGCCGGCCAGAACGGTGTCCTCGTTCGCGGCGGCGGCGGTGGTCAGCGCGACCGGCGCGTCGTTGACGGCGGCGACATTGATGTAAAGCCGGCCCGGGGTTTCCGCGCCCTGTGCGTCGCGCGCAACGTAACGGATTTCGACCTGACCGTTCCAATCGGGGTTCGGCACGAAGGTGAACGATCCGTCGGGGTTGAGGCCCAATTGGCCGGACGCGGCGTCGATAGGATTCGGCAAATAATACGTGATGGCGTCGCCGTCCGGATCGGTCGCGACGAGTTGGCCGGTGATCGCCGTGTCTTCGCTGCCGGTGAAGGTCGCCGGTGCTGTGACGGGCGCATCGTTGGCGGGCAGGACCGTCAGCGCGATCGTCCCCGTGGTCGTCCCGCCCTTGCCGTCCGAGACCGTATAGGTGAACGAGTCCGTTCCACTGAAATTAGCGGCAGGGACATAGATGTACGTCCCGTCGCCATTGAGAGTCAGCGTCCCGTTGGCCGGCCCCTGCCCCAGCGCGAACGCCAGCGCATCGCCATCGACATCCGACGCTGAAATGCTGCCGTAGATAGCCGCTTCCTCGTTGCCCGAGGCCGCCCCGCCCGCCGTCGTCGGCGTGTCGTTCACCGCAGCGACGTTGACCGACACCGTGCCCGTCGTCGTCCCA
>JADCGK010000138.1 GCA_020249045.1 Azospirillum sp.
CATCGGCGATACGATCGCGGAGTTGAACCGGATCGCCGCGGACGTGGCGGCGGCCGTCGACGGGCAAATGTCGGCGACCAGCGAGATCGCGCGGAACGTGCAGGATGCCTCAAACGTAACGCGAGAAGTGACGGATAGCTTGGGCGGTGTCGCGCGCGCGGCGGGGCAGACCGGCGCCGTGGCGGCGCAGGTCGAGGCGGCGTCGGGGGATCTCGCCCGGCAGGCGGCAATGCTCCGGACCCAGGTGGACCGTTTCGTTGCGGACGTCGCGGCCGCTTAGCGCAGCCTGCGCATCGTCAGCCGATCAAGTCGCCGCGAAACGCGGGCGCCGCCGCCAGATCGGGAAACACGTCCCGATCCAGGATCGCGCGCGCGATCCCCAGATGATCGGCGAGCAATCGTTTGATCGGTGCGCGCAGATCCATCGTTGGCCGCAAGTCGCGGTTTTCGTGCAGCTCGCGTTCGGCGAGGCCCGGCCAGTCCGCGTGAACCTTGCCCCCCGCCACGGCGCCGCCGAAGACGAAGGCCGCCGATGCGGCGCCGTGATCGGTGCCGCCCGTTCCGTTGGGCCGCACCGTGCGTCCGAACTCGGTCATCGCGACGACGACGGTGCGCCGCCACTCCGCGCCCAGACCGTCGCGCAAGGCGGCGATGCCTTCGTCGAATTCGCGCAACGCCGCCGCCAAGCGTCCGGCCGACGCACCCTGGGCGTTGTGCGTGTCCCAGCCGCCGACCTCGAGCGCCGCCACGCGGGGACCGCGTGGGTCGGCGAGAAGTTTGCCGACGGCACCCGCCGCTTGCGCCAGTCGCCCCGAGGCGCGTCGTGCACCGTCGAAACGGCCGCGTCCCATCGCCGTGCGCCGGCCTTCGTCGCCGAGGACATCCTCCGTCAAGGCTTGGGCTCTCGCACCCGCCGCGAAGGCGGGGCCGAAAACCGGATCGGCCGCGTAGAGCGCGCCCAGCCGCGCGGCGAAGTCCCCCTCGAGGCCCGGCAAGGCCGGCGGAGCGTAGGCGCCGACCTCCGTGGCGCCGCGCAAGATCAGCGGGACCGTCTGCCCGACGGCGAGGCCCGCGCGCGTGCCGGACCGCCCGTCTGCCAGCGCGCCGAGCGCGCGGTTGAGCCATCCGCCGGGAAGACCGCGCGGCGTGTCGCCGCCGCTCTCGAGTTGATCCTGGCCGTCGAAATGCGACCGCGCTCGGTAGGACGTGTGTGCTGCGTGCAGGATGGCCAGATTTTTCGCCGTCCATAGCTCGCGCAGTGTCGTGAGCGCGGGATGCAGACCGTAAAAGCCGTCGAGGTCGAAGGCCCCCTCCGGTCCGCCCGCGCTGAGCGCCAGATCGCCGCGCATGCGCGCATAGGCGGGATCGCCCAGCGGGGCGACGGCGCCGATCCCGTCCATCGCGCCGCGCAGCACGATGACGACGAAACGTCGCTCGGTGGCGGCGAAAGCCAGGCGCGGGGCGAAGGCGGCCGCGGTACCGGCAAGCATCAGGCCGCGACGGGACAGGACGGGGATCATCGGCGCTGGAACTCCGGGCTGGCGAACAGCAAAGCGAGACCATCGGCAGCACTCGGCGCGCGGCGCACCGCCTCGCGCGTGGCGGGCGAGGCGATCGGGTCGAGCGTCTCGGCGAACACCGCCTGCGGATGGCGGAAGGCGGCGACACGCTCGGCCAGCGCCAGCGCCCACTCGGCGCGGCGCATCGCCCCCTCCGGTCCGATCCAATCGCGCGCGGTATCGGGCCAGCCGGCGGGGGAGGGGGCGGCGAAGGGCGCTTGACCGAGCGTGGCGAGCGCGGCGAGCAGCCGCTCGGGTTCGCCCGCGTAGCCCGCATCGCCCGTGACCGCACGCATCGCCGCGACGACCAGATCGTTGGGCGCGCGGATCTTGCCGCGCGGCGTCTCCCAGGAATCTTCCAGGTTGACCACGGCGCGCGCCATTTCGGAAAGATCGCCGCGCGTGTCGCGGAACGTGCGCGCCAGGGCTTCGACGCAGATCTCAGACGGCGCGTCCGATACGAAATGCCGCGCGAGCTTGCGCGCGACGTGCCGCGCCGTGGCCGGGTGGAACGCCAGCAGACGCAGCGCCTGTATCGCCTCGTCGGGCCCCGCTTCGCGGATCCGGACGCCGAGCAGGGTTTTGGCGCCCGGTTCGTGCATCCGATTGCGGAAGAAGAACTCGCCTTCGACGCCCTCCTCGCGATTGCCCAGCGAATGGCCTGTCAGGATTTTCGCGAGTTCGCGCACGTCGGACTGATCGTAGCCGCCGTCCACGCCCAGCGTGTGCAGCTCCAGCAACTCGCGCGCGAGGTTTTCGTTGAGACCGGCGTTGCGACGTTGCCCGGCGGGCGAATTGGGGCCGACCGAACCGGCTTGATCGAGATAGATCAGCATCGCCGGATGGCGGATCGCGGCCGACAGAAGATCGGCGAAGCTTCCCCACGCGTGCGGCCGGATGGCCTCGCGTTCGTAAGGCCCGGCCAAACCCGCCACGCGCGGGCGTATCGCCGAGACGCTGAAGTGGTTGGACCAGAACGCCACCCAACGTTCGCGGAACGGCGCGTCGGATTCGATCATCGCGCGCGTACGCAAGCCCGCATCGCGCAGATAGGCCGCGCGCCATTCCTGGCGGTGCAAGCGTTCGACGGCCGCGTTGCCGCCCTGCGCGCGCGCCTGGGCGATCATCGCCTGGCGCACGCGGGTGGCGGGCATCGTTTCGAGCGCGGCGGGGATGTTGGTACGGCCGATCTGGGCGAAAACCCACCCGCGCGGATCGGCCGACGCGGCTGCGATTTCGCCCGGCCGGGGGCCGAGACCGAAGCGTACGACGGCATGGGCGGCGTGGGCGGTCATTGGGCGTAAAGGTTCGTTCGTCTATTGTAACGCTCCGAGCATGCCCCTTCTTCCCGATTCGACCCTATGATCGCCGTCACACGTCCGGTTCCGACCGCGATTTTTCTCGTGATCGGCACGACGGTCTGTTTTGCGTCGCTCGATGCGGTCGCCAAGCTGCTGACCCGCGACATGCATCCGCTGCAGATCGTCTGGGGACGCTACTTCTTCCATTTCCTGCTGATGGTTCCCTGGATTCTGCGCCGCGGTCCGTACGCGGCCTATGCGAGCGCGCGGCCCTTGCTCAACATCGGGCGCGCATTGCTGCTGTGCGCGGTCACGTTGATGTTTTTCGTCGCCATCGCGCATCTGCCGCTGGTCGATGCGCAGGCGATTTCGTTCGTGACGCCGCTGGGCATCGTGGCGCTGGCGCATTTCGTCCTCGGCGAGAAGGCGGGCCCGCGGCGCTGGGCGGCGGTTTGCGCGGGCTTCGCGGGCGTCTTGCTGATCGTCCGGCCGACGGGTGCGATGCATTGGGCCGCGTTGCTGTGCCTCGCCATGGCGATGATCAATGCGGGCTTCCATATCGTGACGCGGTTGCTGGCGCGTACCGACCCCGCGCGAACGCAGCTGCTCTATGCGGGAACGACGGGGGCGCTCGTCTTTTCGACGCTGGTGCCGTTCGTGTGGATCGACCCCGACCCGTGGGCGTGGGCGGGCCTGGCGACGATCGGCCTATTCGGCGCGCTGGGGCACTGGTGTTTGGGCGAAGCCTATGCCCGCGCCCAGCCGGGGGCGTTGGCCCCCTATATCTATCTGCAGATCGTGTGGGCGACGGGTTTCGGCGCGATCCTGTTCGGGCATTGGCCCGACGGTTGGACGCTGGCCGGCGGCGCCTTGGTCGTCGCCGCCGGGCTTTACGTCTTCCATCGCGATCGCGTGCGCGCGAAGGCGGCGCCATGATCCGCCGGTCGCTCGCCGTTCTCGCGGTCGTGACCGCACCCGCGACGGCGCAAACCGTGCCGCGCGACGATGCGCTCGCCTTCGATCGGGGGCTCGAAGCCTATTTCGCCGGCGATCATCACGCGTCGTGGTTCTTCTGGCTGGGGCCGGCGGAACGCGGCTACGCCGAGGCGCAATTCGCACTCGGCAATCTCTATCTCCGCGGGGAGGGCGTGCCGGCGGATCCGGGACTTGCGGCGCGCTGGTTCGCGCGCGCGGCCGATCTCGGGCACGCGGAGGCCAAACTCAATCTTGCCCTGATGCTGGACGCGGGCGATGGCATCCCGCGCGATCGCGTTGCCGCCTACATTCATGCGATCCGCGCGGCCGCGTCGATCGACGGCGAGGACCGGCGGCGCGCGCGCGATCTCGCGCAAGGAATCGCCCGGCGCATGACGCCCGAGGAAGCCGAACGGGCGCGCCGCCTGTTGATGGAAAGCGGCACGCCCGCGCGCCGATAGCGCGGCTTCGCTCGCCGCGCCCTATTTGCCGGCGAAGTTTGGTTTTCGCTTCTCGAGGAAGGCGCCGACTCCCTCCTTGAAATCCGCGGTGGCGAACAAGGCGGCGAACGCCTTGCGCTCGAATGCGAGGCCGACGTCGAGGGGCGCGTCGC
>JADCGK010000139.1 GCA_020249045.1 Azospirillum sp.
CATGTCACGGGCTGGCGCAACCCGTTAACGAAATTCGGGGCCGCTATGGTCCGAAAGCACGCAAAAGAGCGTTTGAAATACATTCGAGAGCGTCGTTTTGCATGGGGTGAAAAATGACCAGCAAACTCTCCGAGGCCGCGCTGATCCGGCGCAAGATTATCAAGGACGTTCGCCTCGCGCTTATCGTGGGCCATGCGCTATCGCCCGCAGGGACGCGCCCGGCGCCTTACCGCTCGAATATGCCCGATTATGTGCGGGAATACTTTGAAAGCTACGGGCTTGAAAGGGCGACGGTAGGGCGGTTTGTACCCACGAATGCGGACATTAGCGTCCACGACGCGGTACACGCCGCGATGATGTCCTATCGCCTTTGCGAGCAAGACCGGCGCCTATTGTGGGCAAGGGCGGCGCGTGTGCCGTGGGAGAAGCTAATCGCGAAGCTCTACATGCCAGAGCGGACGCTAAAGCGGCACTATTCGCAGGCGCTGATGGTGTTCGGCGTGGCGTATGGGTTGGTCAAGGCGGATCAACGGAGGGCGGCGTGATGGAATGGCAGCCGATAGAAACAGCGCCAAAAGACGGGACGGAGGTTCTAGTGTGGGGCACGCGGCACCGCCGGGTTTACCCAGATCAACGGCGCCTCGTGGCAAGATATGAGCGCGGGTGGTGGTCGCATGGCGCCGTTGTTTCGCACGTCGAATTGTGGATGCCGCTGCCGGAGCCGTCCAAAAAATAACCCCTTGGCACGCGGACCCGAGTGTGCCATAGTGCGCGTGATATCGTGGACGAACTTTGCGAGGGACTGAAAATGGCTAAGAAAAAGGGCGGCGGTCGTAAGTGCTGATTTTTTAGCACTGGCGCATATTTAGGCATTTTGAAAATGGCAGGGGTCGCGGGCCGCTCTGGCACAAATAAGGGCAAGGACAAACCATGGCGCGAAGCCCTGGAACTTGCCGTTCACGAAGAATGCGTTGTCACGAAAAAGCGCAAGTTGCGCCGCATTGCGGAAGCCGTTGTTGACGCCGCGATTGCTGGCGACATGACGGCGGCGAAAGAGATTGGCGACCGGCTTGACGGCAAGCCTCGCCAGGAAACCGAACTAACCGGATCGGAAGGCGGACCAATCCTGATCCAGGAAGTCCGGCGGATCATTGTCGATACTCAGCATTCAGACCCCGAGGGCGTTCGTCCCGCTGCTGAAGGCGGCGAGGTATAAGGGCGCTTGGGGCGGGCGAGGTAGCGGCAAGTCGCATTTCTTCGCGGAGTTGATGATCGAGGAAGCCGCGACGACGCCGAACTATCGCGCGGTTTGCTTGCGCGAAGTGCAAAAGGACTTGAAGGAAAGCGCGAAGCTGCTGCTAGAGGACAAGATTGCGAAGCTGGGCGTCAGCGAGGTTTTTGATTGCCAGCGCGACCAAATCAAGACGACGCTTGGCGGGCTTATCATCTTCCGAGGGATGCAGGACTACAACTCGGAAAGCATCAAATCGCTAGAGGGCTTTAAGCGCGCCTGGATCGAGGAAGCGCAGACCCTTTCGCAGCGGTCCCTTGAACTGTTGCGCCCGACGATCCGCGCGGCTGGCTCGCAAATCTGGGCAAGCTGGAACCCCCGCAACGCGTCGGACCCGATTGACCAATTCTTGCGCGGCCAAACGCCGCCGCCTGACAGCATCGTCGTTAAAGCGAACTACAGCGATAACCCGTTTCTACCGCGCGAACTGGAGCAAGAACGCGCGCACGACGCCAAGACTAACCCGCTCCGGTACGCGCATATCTGGCTGGGGGAATACGAGCCTGCCGCGATTGGCGCAATTTGGGACCGCAAGACGCTTCACGAAAACCGGCGCGATAAGGCCCCCGAGATGGCGCGCATTGTGGTCGCGGTTGACCCTGCGGTGTCGAGCGAGGCCAGCGCGGACGAACACGGTATCATCGTTGCGGGCGTGGGCGGGGACAAGCGCGGCTACGTCCTAGACGACGTATCGACGCGCGGCACGCCGCACCAATGGGCGTCGCGGGCTATCGCGGCTTATGACCGATACGGCGCCGACGCCATCGTGGTTGAAGTCAACCAGGGCGGCGAAATGTGCAAGGCGACGCTGCAAAGCGTGCGCGCGCATGTGCCCATCATCGAAGTCCGGGCCACGCGCGGAAAGCATGTGCGCGCCGAACCGATTAGCGCGCTTTACACTTTGGGCCGCGTGTCGCATGTCGGCACGTTCCCGGAGTTGGAAAACCAAATGTGCCTCATGACGGCGGGCGGGTACGAAGGCGAAGGCTCGCCCGACCGTTGCGATGCGCTTGTCTGGGCGTTTACCGAGTTGTTCCCGGACGTAACGACGCCGGTTCACAAGCCCGCGACCGATGAAGTGTTTCACGGCGAAGGAGGGTGGATGTCGTGACGGAGTATTGCGCCAACCCAAAATGCCTCGCGCCCATCGATCCAACTGGCTACTGCGTTCGCCCTACCAGCAAGCGCAAAGGCGTCAATCCCGAATGGGTTTGGTGCGGATATAGCTGCGTCATCGTTGACGCATTGACGACGCGACGGACGGACAATGCGCCCGCTTGACGAGATGACGCCCGACGCTTGGCACGAGGCTTACAGCGAACTCGCCAAAGCCGGAACCTCAGACGCGACCGGCGCCGTGTCTTGGGCTTACGACTGCCCCGTCCGCGCGCATGTGGCGCGCAAGATCAGAATTTGCGACGCGATGATCCGCGTTGCTTGCCGGAAGGCCGTGATATGAGCATTGTTTTTGAACCGGGCCGCGACTGGGGATGGCCGTTGCCGCCGCGCGTTCAGCCGCGCGCCTGCAACTGCACCGGGCGCGGCCTCGACGGGAAATGCGACTGCGAACGCGGGCGCAAGGACGAAGCGACTGAGGCGATGCGGCGCTTGATGGAAAGGATGCATCTTCGCGCTTTTAAGCCCCGCTACCGCGTCAAAGCCGGGCGCGAGGTTGTCGCCTAATGTCCGACGCCCCCAAGCGCGAAAAGACCGGCGAGGGCGTTATCGACGAGGCGCTCGAACGCTTCGACGAAAGCCAGTCCGGGACGGATTTTAACCGGCAGCACGCCGAGGAAGATATCCGCTTTTCGCGCCTTGGCGACCAATGGCCCGACGCGATCCGCAAGCAGCGCGAGGCCGAAGGGCGCCCGGTGTTGACGATCAACCGCCTGCCCGCGTTCATTCGCCAAGTGGTCAACGAGGCCCGGCAGAACAAGCCCGGCATCGTCGTGGTGCCCGTGGACGGTGGTGCTGACGTTGACACGGCTGACGTGATCGGCGGCCTGATCCGCTCGATTGAGCGCGGGTCTAATGCCGAAGTGGCGTACGACACGGCGCTAGAGCATGCGGTTTCGTGCGGGTTTGGTTTCTTCCGGCTTTCGCTCGACTACGCGCACCCTGACACGTTCGAAATGGAAGCGAAGATTGAGCGCGTCGCTAATCCGCTTTCGGTCCACTGGGATTGCTCGTCGACGAAGTTTGACGCCTCGGATTGGGATTACGGCTTTATCAGCGAATGGGTCCGCAAGGACGTATTCGAGAAGCGCTACCCCAAGGCGGACCCCGTTTCCTTCGACGGTGACGCGCGCGACCGCATCAGCGATTGGGTAAACGAGGATAGCGTCCGCGTTGCCGAGTATTTCTTGCGGTCCCCGGCCAAGAGAAAATTAATTTTGTTTTCGGACGGCATCGCGCGCCGCGAAGATGAAATCAAGAAAACGCCGGGCTTGATCGAATTCCTAGTGGCGCAAGGCATCTTGCCGGTGCGCGAGCGGGAAGTCGATTACCACACGGTAAAACGGTATTTGCTTTCGGGCGTGCAAGTCCTCGACGAACAGGATTGGCCGGGCAGCACGATCCCGATCTGCCCCGTGTGGGGCGATGAAGTCATTATCGACGGGCGCCGCCATTTCCGGTCCCTGATCCGCGACGCGCGCGACCCGCAGATTATGTATAACTTTTGGCGCAGCGCCTCGACGGAAATGGTAGCACTCGCGCCCCGCGTGCCGTTTATTGCGGAAGCCGGTTCGATCCCGCAAGGCCCCGAGGGCGAAAAGTGGCGGACGGCGAACACTCGTTCGCACCCGTACTTGCTCTACAACAAGAACACGGCCATGCCGCAGCGGCAGCCGTTCCCGTCGCAGCCCGTGGGCGCGATCCAGGAAGCCCTAAACGCCTCGGACGACATGAAGGCAATCATGGGCATCTATGACGCTAGCTTGGGCGCGCGGTCTAATGAAACGTCGGGCGTGGCGATCAAGCAGCGCCAGCTCGAAGGCGATACGTCAACCTTCCACTTTATCGACAACCTTTCGCGCGCGATCCAATACGCGGGCCGGTGCCTTATCGAAATTATCCCGAGCGTCTACAGCGCGCGGGAAACGATCCGCATCCTCGGGCCTGACGAAGCGCCCAAGGTGGTCAAGCTGACGCAGGAAACCGCCGCGCAGCAGGGCATCGACAGCCCGCAGGACGATCCGAACGCGCGCTTGTATAACCTCGCGACGGGCAAATACGACGTGACGGTCAAGGCCGGGCCGTCCTACGCCACACGCCGCGAGGAAGCCGCAAACGCTCTGATCGAGATTATCCGCGCGCAGCCGGATTTGGCGCCCATCGTCGGTGACTTGCTTGTCGATAACCTTGACTTCCCGAACGCGCCGGAAGTGGCGAAGCGGCTGAAGAAAATGCTTCCGCCGCAGTTGCAGGAAGCCGAACCGGGTCAGCCGCCGCAACAGCCGCAGCCCGATCCCGCCGCGATGCAGGCGCAAGCGGACGCGCAGGCCAAGCAAATGGAAGTGCAGCAGCGCGCGGAAATTGAGAAAGCCAAGCTGCAATTGGAAGCGCAGGATTTGGCGTCCAAGCAGCAGATCGAGCAACAGCGTTTGGCGCTCGAAGCCCAGTTTAAGGACCGCGAATTGGCGCTTAAGGAGCGCGAGGTGCAATTCCGCGAGGCGCTCGAACAGGCCCGCTTGCAGGACGGCCAGATTGCGCGCCAAGAACAGCGCGCCGATGCACTTATGCCCGAACGCGAAAAGATGGTCGCGGAAACCGAAACCCGCGTCGGCCAGCTTTCCGAGGCCGTCGCCGAAATCAAGGACGCGCAATCGGACCTCATGGAAGCCGTTTCCAACCTTGCCAGGATCGCGGCGGCGCCCAAGCGCCTTGTACGCGGTCCCGATGGCCGCCCGATTGGCGCTGAAGTGGTGATGAACTAATGCCCGACAACGTAACCGCAAACCCCGGCTCTGGCGGCGCGACGTTCGCTTCCGACGATATCGGGGGCGTGCAATTCCCGCGCATGAAGGTAGCCATCGGCGCGGACGGCGTGAATGACGGCGATGTTTCGTCGTCTAACCCCATGCCGGTGCGCGCGTCGAACGGGTCCGCGTTCTTGGCCGCGAAGGCGCTCAGCGTTGCACCGGTTGACGCCGATGTTGCCCAAGTCGTGCAATCCGTCATTCACGGGCGTTCGACGGCGGGCGGCGGGACGTTCGTTGACGTCAAGGTCAATCCCTCGGGCGCGCTTGTGGCAGATGTGGGATTGCCAGAGACTGCCACGCGCCCGCTTGATAATGCCTCGCCTGGAACGCCCGTGCGCGCTATCGGTCAAGAGGTTTGGAGCGTTTCATTCGCCGATACCGGCGCGTCCGTTCTTTCGTCCGATTTCACATCGCCCATCGTTACCGGCGGCGTGACGTATAACCAGGGCACCAGCGCGCTAAACGTTGTTGCCAGCACGAACGTTAACGCCGAATTCCTGACCCGCTCGACCGTCGCTTGGCGCGGTGCAATGCGCCTCAAATTTGGCATCGTCGCGTCGCAGCGTATCGCAAACAACAACTTCGCGGTTTTGCTTGCCGACCTGATCGGCGAGGGCTTGGCGTACACGATTAACAGCGCCACGAGCGTTACGGTCACGGTTCCGGGGCACACGTTCACCTCGCTTTCGGTCGGGCAATTCATCAATCTGGGCGGTATCACGGGCGCCGCTGGCGTGCCGGGCCGATATGCCATTGCGTCGGTCGTGGCGGGCACGTCGATCACGTTCACCGTAGCGGGCTGGCCCGTGTCGGGGAGCGGCACGCTTACGCTGTTCGGGCATAGCTACGTCCGAAACCTGTTCACGGGCGTAACGGCCACAAACGTTGCATGGGACGCGCAGCGGCGCGGGTGGGCAACGGGCGACACGACGGCGACGATCAACACGACCGCTTCGCCCGGCACCGTCATCCACAACGAATTGACGGGCCGCGAATGCTTTATGATGGATCAACTGCGCGCATCCAGCACGCAGCCAAACGTCGCGACCCGCGCAAGCCGCATTGAAAACATCCCCGACGATAACCTCGATCTTTACATTTGGATTTGGAATTTTAACGGCACGGTCTCGCCCGCGTCCGCCACGACCTTTACACTCGGCTTTATCGCGCTCGAAAAGTTCGCGAATACGCCAGTGTATGTACAGGGCTTCCGAGCACTTGGCGACACGAACGCGCCGCGCGTTGCCATTTCCGGCGTGGCAAACGGCGTTTCGCTTTCTACCGGCCAAGCCGCACATGACGCGGCTATCACTGGCAACCCCGTTCGCATTGCGGGCCGCGCGCTTACCGCGAACTATGCCGCAGTTGCCACGGGCGATGTTGCGGACCTCGTTACAACGCTTGTCGGCGCGCTGATCCAAAAGCCCTACGCCATCCCCGAAAGCGATTGGTCCTATGCGGCGGCGGCTGGCGGCATTGTCAACACGACGGACGTTCCGGTAAGGGCTGCGGCTGCGGCTGGCATTCGCAACTACGTGACTGCGGCTACGTTCTCGAACGCAAGCGCCACGGTCGCGACCGAAGTTGTGATTAAGGACGGCGCATCTACGGTGCTTTGGCGCGAATCGCTTCCAGCACTCACCAGAAGCTATTCTGTAGTGTTTCCCACGCCCCTACGCGGCACGGCGGCGACTGCGGTTAACGTCGCCTGCATCACGACGGGCGCGCAAGTGTACGTCAATATGCAAGGATACATCGCGCCATGATTATTCGGACGAAGGAATGGGTTGGCGGGTGGTGGCATTGCTACTGCTCGGTTGACTTGCCGGATGGTTCGCGCGTGGGCCTGCATAGCGTCGAATTGCCGGAAACGGCGGCGGACGCGGAAATCGAAGCCGCGATTGTGGCGCTGTACGAGACGCCGTGACGCCGTATTTTTTTTTCTTCACGGGTTTTAGCGGCGCAGAGGCACCGCCAGCACCGGTCCAAACGGCGACGCCGGGCTTCGAGCCTCGCAAGCGCCGCAAGACTTGGGTTGTCCGCACGCCTTGGGGTAAGCGGGAAGAATACGAAACGGCGGCGCAAGCCTACGCGCGGTATGCCGAACTTTTCGAGGGTGCCAAGCCTGCCAAGGCCCAAGCCAAGGCGAAGGCCCGGCCCCGCGTCATGGCCCCGCAAGTCGAATACGAGGGCATTGATCTAGGCGCGGCATTCGCCCGCCTCGCACGCGACAACGGCGGCGCTATCGGTCGCCAAATTGCCGCAGACATCGCCGCGCAGCTTGCGGCTATCGAAGCACGCGCCCGGCGAGAAGCCGAGGACCGCGACGACGAAGAGGCGATCCTTCTTCTTTTGAATTGAGGGCGTGATATGGGGCCTGGATCGCCGAACGCGCCGCAACCGGATAGCGAGCGGCGCAAAGCGCTAATTGACGCGCTTATGGGCGTTCCGGGGCGCATCGGCGGGGCCTTTACGAACATGGCCGCGCAGGGCTTGGCGGCGAACGAACGGTTTATGAGTGGCGAGGGCGCCGAACGCCAATTTCTGCCGTCAAGCGAGGACGGCGGACGGCTTGGCGCGCTGGCTATGTTCTTGATGTCGAATGCGGGCGTAGGCGGTGTGCGAGCCGCACCGGTTTCGCGGGGCTTGCCGATGGATACCGCGAGCCGCATGGCCCGCGCGCAGGAAATGGGGTTTACGCAAGACGCCTACCACGCTTCGCCGTCGTTTCGCGTCGGCAACCTGACGGAATTCAAGCCGGGGCGCGAGGGCGGGACGTTCTTCTACCGCGACCCCGCAGACACGAACGCTTTTGGCGATGCTTACCTTCAGCCGTTTGAAACCGCTAAGCGGACGGGCGGCGGGTATGCGGTTATCCCGGCGAAAGTAAACCCAGGGCGTCAAACGATCATAGACTTCGCGGAAATCGCGCCCGATAAAGTTTGGACGCCGAAAGCCGCAAAACCGCTAACCGAGCGCATCCAAGGCGCACGCGCGGCGGGATACGACAGCGTCATTTTGCGAAACATCATCGAACCGGACACGGGCGTCGGTTCGGATCAGCTAATCATGCTTTCGCCCGAGAATATTCGTTCGCGCTTCGCGGCTTTCAACCCGGCGAAACGCAACAGCGCCGACTTGCTGGCTGGCTACGGGCCTAACCCGCTCGCCGCAGCGCTTGCTGGAGTTCAACCGCAGGAATAACGGCATTCCGCCCGCAATCATGCGAGGCGGTTAAGTAGGGAACACATCATGGATACCGACAACGCGACCAGCCCCGCCGGGGAAGTCGCGGACGGCGGCGCTTTGCCTTCGGACGCGACGGAAAACACCAAGCCCCGTTACACGCCCCCCGCAGACGATGCGGACGGCGGCGAAACCGAAGCCGACAAAGCCGAGGACACGCTCGACGAAGCCGAAACCGAGGAAAACGAGGACGGCGAGAAAGTTCTAGCCGAAGAAATCGAGTTCGACTTCGGCGGAACCAAGTTCAAAGTTGCGAAGGGCACGCCGGTTGACGACGTAGCCGAGCAGCTTCAGAAATACGCGAAGGGCATCGAGGCCGACTACACGCGCAAGACGCAAGAGACGGCGGCCCAGCGCAAAAGCGCCGAGGAGGCGCTAAAGATTACTCAGCGCCTTATGACGCTGAAAACCGAACAAGCCGCCGTTTACGCTGAAGGCGTCAAGGCGGACCAAGAGATACGCGAACTGAGCAAATACGACCTTGGCGCGCTGTGGCAGTCCAACCCGGACCAAGCCCGCATGATCTCGGATCGGCTTGCACAGGCCACGTATAAATACCGTCAAGTCGAAAGCACTTTGGCGCAATACGGCGAAGCGCTCAATCAAGCGGATCGGGAATTTACCCAAGCCCGCTCGAAAGAGGGTGAAGCAGTTGTAGCGAAGGCAATCAAAGGCTGGAACGCGCAGACCGAGGCAGACGTTATCGCCTACGCCGTGAAAACCTACGGCATCAGCGAAACCGACGCCAAAAACTGGCGCCTTAATCCGCCCGCAGTTATCGCCATGCATAAGGCGATGCTCTGGGACCGGATGCAAGCGAAAGCGACCAAGCCCGCAGCGGCGCCGGACGCCCCGAAGGCGCCCGTCACGCCGATCAAAGCACCGCCGTCCAAGACCACGAAAACCCTCTCCGATCTCGCGAAGGGCGACAACGTGGACGAATGGGCGCGGATGCGAAACGCACAACTCGCAAAACAGCGCCGCGCTCGATAGCGCGGCGCGTCTCAACCCTCTAGGAAAAGAAAGGCAATTTGCTAGTCGTCTAGCAGCTTGTAGCGTTCAAAGTTGCTCGACATGCACCGCTTCCTAAGTGTAAGCGGCCTGATACCGAGTGCCTTACCGGCCTCGGCAAACGAGTTGTAGGCAACCCCGTCAACCTCGCAGCGTTTGGCTTTTCCGTGGTTCCGGCTTATCGCAAGCCGGTGCGCCTCGGTTAGTTTAACGCCCCGCTGTGGTGCCGGGGGTTTAATGCCAAGCCGAAGATTAGCCTCGCGCTGCTTTTGCTTGGTTGCCTCGGAAGTCGGACGACCTAGGCGATATTGGCGGATTTTCTCCCTCGTAGCCTCTGACCGCTCATAGCGGCCAAGTTGCGGGGCGTGATTTTCCATGTGCTGTTTCGGCGTAACCCACGCCAAATTGCACGCCCGATTGTCGCTTTTGTCGTGGTTTAGGTGATGCACGTGCGGCGCGTTTGTCGGGTTTTCAACCCAGCAAGTTGCGACCATGCGATGAAAAAGCCTATTCCAGCCGATATCCCTGTAGCCATCTTTGCGAAGTCTGCCCGGCACGGGAGCAAGGGTCTTTCTCTTGATTACTTTGCCACATGCCGACACCGCGTAAATGTGGTCAAAAGCTCGATACTCTAGGCCGTCGATTAGGATTGAAACGCGCATGTTGTGCCCTTTCGGAATGTTGCTTGCGGTTAGACCGTAGCATATTGACAAGGCAAAATCTATGTCTAACTCGATCTTGACGCCGGATATGATCACGTCCGAGGCGTTGCGTATCCTCCATCAAAAATGCAATTTTATTGGTTCTCTGAACAGGGCCTATGACGCTTCGTTCGCCAAGGAAGGCGCGAAGATTGGCGACACCCTGCGTATCCGCCTGCCGAACCAGTACACGGTTCGCACGGGCGCTACGCTTTCGGCGCAGAACACCGTCGAAACCAACACCTCGCTGACCGTTGCCACGCAGCGCGGCGTTGACTTGCAGTTCACCAGCGTTGACCTGACAATGCGCCTCGATGACTTTTCGGCGCGCATTCTTGAACCGGCGATGGCCGTCCTCGCGGCCAACATCGAAGCCGATGCGTTCAACATGCACCGCGACGTGTACAACACCGTCAACAACGTGGGTGCGGCGATCACGTTCCGCAGCGTCATGCAGGCCCGCAAGCGCCTGAATGACAGCCTCGCGCCAATGGATGACAACCGCTCCGTCATCCTGAACACGCAGGACAACGTGGACTTGGTGGACGCGCTTAAGGGCCTGTTCCAGGACACGACCGCGATTAAGCAGCAGTACCGCGACGGCTCGATGGGCCGCACGGGCGGGTTCGAGTTCTGGGAGAACACCCTGATCCCGACCCAGACCACGGGCACGGCGGCTTCGACGACGGGCTATCTGTCGAACGGCGCCACGCAGTCCGGCTCGACGATCGTTGTTGACACTGGCACGACCACCTTTGCGATCGGCGACGTTATCACCTTCGCGGGTGTGTTCGAGGTTCACCCCGAAACCAAGGTTTCGACGGGCAACCTTCAGCAGTTCGTCGTCACGGCGGCGGCGGGTCCGTCCGCTACTTCGCTGGCTATCTCGCCTGCCGTTGTCGCGACCGGCGCGCGCCAGAACGTGTCGAACACGATTGCCGACAACTCCGCCATTACCAAGGTTGGCGGCGCGTCGGCGGTCTATCGTCCGTCGCTCGCGTTCCACAAGGACGCGTTCACGTTCGCCACGGCGGACTTGGTGCTTCCGAAGGGCGTTGACATGGCCGCGCGTAAGGTCATGGACGGCATTTCGATGCGTATGGTTCGGCAGTACGACATCAACAACGACCGGTTCCCCGTGCGATTTGACGTGCTTTATGGCTATCGCACGATCCGGCCCGAGTTGGCTTGCCGTATCCTCTCCAACTAACCCGCTAACGGCGCCCCCGGCTCGCAAGGGCCGGGGGAACCGTAGGAGTGCAAAACATGGCAGTTACTACCATCGGCGGGAACGTGCTGGCGGCGGGCGTCATCGTCCGTTCGCTCACGCCCGCGTCCGTCGCCGCGAACACCACGGCGGAGCAGACTTTCACGTTTCCCGGCGTTCGCGTCGGCGATTTCGTGGAAGTGAACGCGCCCGGCATTACGGCGGGCGTTGACTTGGGCAACACGCGGGTAAGCGCGGCGGATACGGTTGCCATCGCGTTTCAGAACTCGACGGCGGGCGGCTTGACGCCCCCGGCGGGCAACTACGTGTGTTTCGTGGTGCGCCCCGAGGCTTCGGCTTCGTCCTTCGCTCCGTAACGATCCCCGTTCGGGGAACAGCGGCGGGCTTGACCCGCACGCGTGGCGCGGCTCGCGAAAGCGGCGGCGTAAAAAAGGCACGGAACTGGGCTTCCGGCGCCGCGCCATTTCTTTTTTCGGGTGGAAAATGAACCTCGCCGAATTGCGCGCATCAATCGTGGAAATCGACAAAGCGCTCAAATCCGTCATTCCCGATGCTTGGGCGATGATGGTTTTAAGCGAGGGCGGACACATTCAATTCAGCCTTAACCGGCGCCAGCATTGGCCCATCTCGACGTTTGACGTTCCCGCCAATGCCGAAGATTGGCAAGAGCGGGTTGACGAAGGCGTCGCGACCATGAGCGCGGCCATTGCAGAAGTGCGCCGCAAGCGCGAACGGGGCGAACTTTGAGCCTTCTCACAATCGCACAGGCGGCGGCTGACAAGATCGGCTTGCGCGTGCCCGCGTCCGTCTTGGGCAACCCGGACGGCGAAGTCCGCCAGCTTTTGCAGGCGATCCGCGAGGAAGGCGAAGAACTCGTCGAGATGGCGGATTGGCAGGAAATCCGCAAGGAACTGCCCCCGTTTTCGGCGATCAGCGGCAACGCTCAGACCGGCATTCTCCCCGCCGATTTCAAGCGCATGGTCCCGGAAACCTTTTGGGACCGCACGAATGAGCGCAACATTAGCGCCGTCGCAAGCGCCGTCGAATGGGCAAATTTGCGCGCGGTCAACTACTCGGGCGACCGCTACCGCTTCATTATCCGCAGCGGCGCGCTTTCGATCATCCCCGCTTTGATCGGCGGCGAAACCCTGTCTTTCGAGTACGTTTCCAGCCAATACATTACCGATGGAACGCTGAACTACACCGATTGGCAAGCCGACACGAACACTTGCTTGCTCGATGAAAAGCTAATCACGCTTGGCGCCGTGTGGCGCTTTAAGCGCGACATTGGGCAACCGTTCGGCGTTGATTTCGAGACTTACACGCAGCGCCGCGACATGTTGCTAAAGAATAACGAGCCGACCTCAAACCAAATGCTTGTTGCCGATATCTTCGGCGCGGGCCGCGCGTTTAGCGGTGCGCCGTCGTCGGGCAGCGGGACCGTTATCTAATGTCGCGTTCAATCGCTGGCAGCGTAAGCGCCACGCTTCCGGCGCCGGTCGAGGGATGGGACACGCGCGAAGCCTTGGCGGACATGCCGGAGAAGCGCGCCGTTATTCTCGACAATTGGTTCCCGTCAACCGACAAAGTCAACATCCGGCCCGGTTACGCTTCGCACGCGACGGGCTTGGGCGGTGCGGTCGAAACGCTCATCGAATACACGCCGAACACAGGCTTTAGTTCGCTTTGGGCCATTGCGGGCGGTTCGATTTTCAACGTCACAAGCGCGGGCGCCGTCGGAGCGGCGGCGGTTTCGGGCCTCACCAATTCGCGCTGGCAGTACGTCAACTTCGGCACGGCAGGCGGCCAATTCGTGGTCGCGGTCAACGGTGCCGATGCCCCGCGCATCTACAACGGCACGACGTGGGCAACCACGCCCGCGATTACCGGCCCCACGGCGGCAAACTTAGTGTGGATTAATGCGCATCAGCGGCGCTTGTGGGTCGGGGAGCGCGATAGCCTGACGGCATGGTACGGCCCCGTCAATACGCTTGGCGGCGCCTTTAGTTCGTTCTCGTTCGCGGGCCTCGCCAAGCGCGGCGGCTACATCATGGCGATGGGTACTTGGTCGCGCGACGGGGGCGACGGGCAAGACGACGTTGCGGCCTGGATCACGTCTGAAGGCGAGTGTCTCGTTTACCAGGGCACCGACCCCGCGACGGCTGGCGCTTGGACGCTTGTGGGCGTTTTCCAGCTTGGCAAGCCCATCGGGCGCCGCTGCATGATTAAAGCCGGTGCCGACCTGTTGATCGTAACTGAGGAAGGCGTTGTCCCGCTTTCGACGATCCTCTCCACCGACCGCTCGCAGACGGAGCGCGTCGCGCTTACGCAGCAAGTGAACCGGGCGTTCAACCAATACGTCCGCGACTATGGAAGCCTGTTCGGGTGGGAACCGCTTATCTACCCGCGCCGCACGATGCTGCTATTCAACATCCCGACCAGCAGCACGACGGCGGACCAAATCGTTTTCAACACGATCACGCGCGCCCCGTGCCGGTTTACGGGCATCCCGGCGCTAACTTGGGCGATGCGCGGAAACGACGCTTACTTCGGCGCATCGAATGGAATTGTCTACCGCTTCGATAACAACGCCACTTCGGACGCCGGAACGAACATCAATACCGACGCGCTCCAAGCGTTCAGCTACTTCCGCACGCCCGGCGTAAACAAGGCGTTCAAACTCGCGCGCCCCGTCTTCGAGAGCAACACGGCGCCCGCCATCGCCGTCGAACTCAATACGGACTTTGAAGTTGTCCCGACCGCGTCGGTTACGACGACGCTGGCAAGTGCTGCGGGTGTCTGGGACGCTGGCTTGTGGGATGTTGCGACTTGGGGCGGCGCGGCTGACATTTACAACGGCTGGATCGGCGTGCGCGGCATCGGACGCGCGGCGGCGCTTCGCATGCGTACCGCTTCGACGGTCCTCGTTAGCGGCTGGATTTCAACCGATTTCACTTATGTACCCGGAGGCCAACTCTAATGATGTTCGGTAACGTGATGCAGCCTATGCCCGGCGGTATGGGCGACAATGGCCCGACGATGCAGCTTCCGCAATCTATGCCCGGCGGCCCGATCTTCGGGCGGCAGCGCATGGGGCCAATGCAGGGCGCCGCGCTTGGCGCGCTTGGCGGTGCTATGCGCGGCATGACGCCGGGCCTTCCGATGGGCGGTATGATGAATATCGGCGGGCAGCAGTTTGACCCGCAGCTTTTGGCGGCGCTTCTCGGTCGCTAATGCGTCGCGAGCCTACGCTTCTATTCGGCCACTCCGAATTGGTCGCACAATGGGTGCTTGAGCGCATCCCGGACGTGCAGACCTTCGGCAAGTGCGAGGCAATCGGCGTCGGCAACGCGGAAACTGGGCGGCTTTACGCGGGCGTCGTGTATCACGACTATCAGGCGGCCTTCGAGACTATAAACATGAGCATCGCGTCGATTAGCCCGATGTTTGCCACGCGCGGCACGATCCGCGCGCTCTTGCATTACCCCTTTGAGCAAATGGGGTGCAATCTTGTGGCGGCGGTCGCGCGTTCGACTAACGAAAAATCAATCCGGTTCCTCATGGGCACCGGCAAGCGTCCCGGCGTCGGCTTCAAGCGCGACGGCATTCTTAGGCATCGGTTTGGGCAAGGCGTTCACGCTGTAACCTTTTCGATGACCCGCAACGAGTTTCGGAAGATTTACGGAGTAGAAAATGGGTAGAAAAGGCGGCGGCGGTTCGGCCCCTCCCCCTCCCGATCCGGCGGCGACGGCGCGCGCGCAAGCGCAGGCCAACCGAGAAGCCGCCATCGCGCAGGCGCAGATTAACATGGTGAACCAAGTTACCCCGTTCGGGAATTTGGAATACACCCAGCGCGGCACGGCACCGGACGGCACGCCGCAATATACGGCGACGCAGACGCTATCGCCGCAGCAGCAGGCCATCGCGGATCAAAACCAAGCGGCGGCGCTCGCATACGGCGAAACCGGCAATCAATTGATGGGCCGTATTCGCAACATGGTCGCCACGCCCGTTGACCTTGCCACGCTGGGGACGGCGCCGACGTATGACGCCGCATTCCGCGACACGACCCGCCAGAACATCATTAACCGCTTAAACCCGACTTGGGACCAGCGGCGCGCGGCGCTTGAGACGCAGCTTGCGAACCAGGGCATTACCCAAGGTTCGACCGCCTATAGCAACGCGATGGCCGACTTTAATCGGGGCTTCAACGACTTCCTGCTGGGCGCCGATTTGCAATCCGGCCAAGAAGCGGGCGCGGAATACGGGCGGCAGTACGGCGCGCGGCAAAACGCGATTAACGAAGCGTATCTCCCGCGCACGCAGGAATTGAACACGCTCGCGGCCCTCATGAGCGGTTCGCAAATGCAGGGGCCGCAGTTCGTCAACACGCCACAGACCGGCGTGCAGCCCGCCGACGTGACGGGTGCCACGGCGCTTCAGTATCAGGGGCAGCTTGCGAATTGGCAGGCTAATCAGCAGGCGAATAACGCGATGATGGGCGGCTTGTTCGGGCTTGGCGGTTCGGCGCTTGGCGGTTGGGCTGGCGCCGGTTTCCCGAAATTCTGGTAAGGGGCAATAAATGGCCGGTTCGGTATTTGGCGGCGGGCAATTTGCCGGAATGGCGGGCGCTCCGCAGGCTATGCAGATGGCGTATATGCGCGACCCGCGCCTTCGCTTGGCGCAGCAATTGGCGCTCCAAGGGGCCGACACTTCGCCCGTTCAATCGCCGTGGCAGGGTGCCGCGCGCTTGGCCCAAGCGCTCATGGGCGGCTGGCAGTCTAGCCGCGTGAATGACGAATACGCCAAGCAAGCCGAGCAGTACCAGAACGACATGCGCGCGCTTTATGCGCCGGTTCAGGAATTGCAGGCGGGCGCGTCCGGTGCTGGCCCGCGCCCCGACGCGCAAATGACGACGCGCCCGGCGAATCTTCAAGAGATGACCGCCCGGCTTCGCGATTTGCAATCCCCGTATGCCCTGCAAGAGGCGCGCGGTATTCAGCAGTTGGCGCTACAGCAGCAGGCGGAGGATATGCGCGAGGGGCGGCGGTCGGCGGCGGAGCAAGCAAAGTTTGATCGCGAATTGGCCGCTCGGCGCGAAGATCAGCAGGCGCAGCGCCAGTTCCAGGCGGATCAGGCGGCACAAGCCCGCGCGCTACAGGAAAGCCTTGCGCGCCTTAGCACGAATACGGCGCTACAAGCGGCGCAAATCCGGGCCGGTAATCGCTCGGACCCATTGGTTGAGGTTAACGACCCCAACAGCCCGACCGGCATTAAACTTGTTCCGCAGTCGCAAGCCGCTGGCATGGCGGCGCCCGCCCCTCGTGGCACGACGGCCCCGACCGCGACCATTTCCCCCGAAGATCAACGCAGCTTGGCACAGCAGCTTGGCGTTCCCGTTTTGCCGGTTGATCCGGCGGCGACGCTTTCGCCGGGCGCGGCGGCTACGTTCGCGCGCGAACAGCAGAAACAAACCGAGCGCCAACTTGCGGAAGAGCGCGAAGCCGTTGCGGCGGGGCGCGCTCCACTGGCCCGCCTTTCGCGCTTCGAGCAACTTCAAAACTTGCAAGGTACTGGCGGAATTTTAGGCGTGCCGTACTTGGGCGCGGCGGCGCGCGCAGTTGCGGCGCCGTTTGACCCGCAATTGCGCGAAATGTCGTCCATCGCCGACGAAATCACGCCGACCATGCGGCAGCCCGGCAGCGGCGCGACTTCTGACTTCGATGCGCGTATGTTCCAGAACGCCACGGTCGGCATTGACAAGCCCGCCGAAACGAACCGCGCCATTATCGCGGCGGCACGGGCAGCGCAGCAGAACCGGGCGGATCGCCTTTCGTTTATGGAAGCCTATGCGACCGCCAATCGCGGAAGCCTTCGCGGTGCCGAAGAGCAGTGGCAGCGATACCTTGAGGCCAATCCAATTTTTGATCCGACCAAAGAAAACACGCCGACGCTTAACCCTAATCGTCGCTCATGGGCAGATTTCTTCCGAGGCGGCGGCCAAGCGCAACCCGCGCAACAGGGCGGCGGCTTGACGCCTGAGGAACAAGCCGAATTGCAACAGCTTCGCGCAAGGTTTGGCCGATAATGACGCCACAGGAAGAATTGGTAGCCCTTCGCCGCCTCGCGGAACTTGAGGCGCGCGCGGGCGGCGGACAGGCGGGAACGCCCGCCCCGCGTGACCTTGGCAAACAGGGCCGCGCCGGGTTTGGCGACGTTATCGCGCAAGGCATGGGGTTTGGCTTCTCCGATGAAATGGGCGGCCTAGCGGCGGCGGCGGGACCGGCCTTGCGCGCGGTCGGTAGCCGCATCGGTTTGCCCGTCGAATACCAGCCCGGAGAAATTGGCGCGGCGTATGAGCGCGGCGTTACTCAGCAGCGCAACCGGCTGGCGGAGTTTCGCGAGCGTAACCCCGTAACCGGCACGATTGCGGAAATCGGCGGCGGCTTACTTGGCGCGGCGCCTCGATTGGCGGGCCGGGGCGCCATTGCCTTGGCGCAGGCGCCGGAAGCCTTGACCGTGCCGCAAATGGCCATGCAATCGGCCAAGGCGGGCGCTACGGGCGGCGCGCTTGCGGGCGCTGGCAGCGCGGAAGGCGGGCTGGAGCAGCGTCTAGAGGGTGCCGCTATGGGCGGCGCCTTGGGCGGGGCTTTGGGCGGCGCCGTGCCGCTTGTCGCCACGGGTGCCGCGCGTGTCGCGGGCCGCGTTGCCGATGCGACCGGCCTTCGCAATCCCCAAGCGGGCGGGGACCGTCAATTGCTCCGCGCTTTTGAGCGCGACGTGGCGGGCGGCGGCCCGTCGATTGATGACGCTATCGCGGCCATGCGCGGAAACGTGGGGCCGAACGCGCGGCCCGAGTTTTTGCCCGACGTTGCGGGCGAAAATGTGAAGCGCCTCGCGGCCATGACGACGCAGACGCCGGGCGCGGCCCGCCAAACGGCGCAAACCGCTATCGAGCAGCGCGTGG
>JADCGK010000014.1 GCA_020249045.1 Azospirillum sp.
GAGCCGACGGTGCAAGGCGCTTTGCCCGTGCTGGTGCCCGATCGCGACCGGCTGTTCGCGACGAATGCGCTGCTCGACGGCATCCGCCGGCTCGCGCGGGTGACCGGCCCGCTGCTCGCGGCGCTGCTGGCGCTCGCGTTGCCGGTGCACGATCTCTTTCTGCTCCATACGTTGGCGCTCGTCCTGGCGGCGTGGCTGCTGCTCGCCGTCGGCGCCAAACTGCCGCCGCGCGAGCCGCGCGAAGCGGGCGGGTTCGCGCTCGGGCTCAAGGTCGTGCGCGACGAACCGGTGCTCAAGCGGCTGCTGGTGCTCAAAGCCGTCACCGACGGCGTTTGGGTGATGATCATTTCCCACGCGTTTCCGCTGATCGTCGAATCCTCGGGCGCGCGCTGGACGCCGTTCGGCGTCGAGATCGCGGGCGTGGGCGCCTACGGACTCGGGATCGCCGTCTACGGCGTGGCGAACGTCGCGGCGAATTTCGCCGTCGGCGCCTTGCCCGCGACGCTCTCGCTTGCGCGGATGCTGGCGGGCACCACGTGGATGTGCGTGGGTCTCGTCGCGATGGCGGCGGGACCGCTCTGGCTGCCCGAGGCGCATCTGCTGCCCGCTTTCTACGTCGCGCTCGCCCTCACCGCGCTGGGTTCGCCGTTTTTCGACATCCCGCTCGCCATGCGCGTGCAACTGTCGGGCGGTCCGGTGGCGCCGCGCGCGGCGGCGGCCTCCGTCCATCGCGTTCGCATCGTGGCGGCCTTCGTGGGCATCCTGATCGCGGGCCTGCTGTCGCCGCCGGTCTTCGCGCTGTTCGGGCCGGGGTGGTCCATCCTCGGGGCGGGCGGGTTCGGCGTGGCGTGTTGTCTTGCGGCTTGGCTCTCGCTCGCGCGCCGCGATCGGGTTTAGACTTCTCCTCATGGACACGCCGCTTTGGCCCGCCAAACTCGATCATCTGCGTCGCGACGGCGAGGATCCCGACGCGCTCGCCGCGTTCTACGCCGCCACACTCGGCTACGAAGCCGCCAAGCTCGACGCCGAAACCTGGCTGCTCGTCGGCTTCAACCGGCGCTTGCTGATCGGCAAGGGTCCGAAAGCCACGCAGGATTTCGCCGCGTTCCGGCTGACGGGCGAGGCCCAACTCGCCGCGTTGCGCGCGCATTGCCTGGGGCGGGGCCTCGCCCTGCGGCCGAATCCTTCGCCGCTTTTCGCCGACGGGTTCGCCGTGACCGACCCCGACGAGCGCACGATCGTCTTCGGCCTCGCCGACCCGGCCGGCCCATCGCCGCCGCCGGGCGCGGGGGCTGCGGGCTTGCCCGGCCGTTTGCAGCATGTCGTCTACGCCACCGCCGATCTGCCGCGTCTGGTCGAGTTTTACGTCGGCAAGCTCGGCTTTCGCACGTCGGACGACGTGTTCCAGGGCAATCAGGTCACGGCAACGTTTTGGCGCTCGGATCCGGAACATCACTCGATGGCCGCGTTCCGCGCCCCAAAGGCGGGCGGGGACCATCACGCCTACGAAACCACCGGCTGGGGCGACATCAAGGAATGGGCCGACCACATGGCCGCGCGGCGCATCAAACTGTGGTGGGGGCCGGGCCGCCACGGGCCGGGCAACAATCTGTTTTTCATGATCGAGGACCCCGAGGGCTACAAGATCGAGATCTCGGCCGAGCTCGAAAACATGGGCCGGGATTTCGTCGCCCGGCGCTGGGAACACGAGGAACGCACGCTCAATCTGTGGGGCGGGGCGTGGATGCGGTCGTAGCGGGCCCGTCGTCGGGGTTGTCGGGCGGCGGCGGAAGGATTAATCAAGAAGTGGCGTAAAACTGCCCATGGGAGGGGCGTCGGACATCATGAAGCTCGCGAGTTTCAAGGTCGGCAAGACCGAATCGTATGGCGCGGTCGTCGATGGCGGCATCGTCGATCTGGGCAAGAAGTTCGGCAAGAAGTTCCCGACTTTGCGCGCTGCCCTGCTGGGCATGGGCGTGGCCAAGCTGAAGGCCGCCGCCAAGGGCAAGAAGCCCGACGTGAAGAACGGCAAGTTCCAGTGGCTGCCGGTCATTCCGGACGCGCAGCGGATCTGGTGCGCGGGCGTGAATTATCGCGAGCATCGCGCCGAAACCGGCCGCCCCGACACGCTGCATCCGACGATCTTCATGCGCTACGCCTACACCCAAATCGGCCACGATCAGCCGATGCTCAAGCCCAAGGAAAGCGAGCGCCTGGATTGGGAGGGCGAGCTCGCCGTCGTGATCGGCAAGAAGGGCCGCCGGATCGCGCGCGAGGATGCGATGAAATACGTCGCCGGTTACGCCTGCTACAACGACGGCTCGGTGCGCGATTATCAGCGCCATACCTCGCAGTTCTCGCCCGGCAAGAATTTCGTCGCCACCGGCGGCTTCGGACCGTGGATGGTCACCTCGGACGAGATGAAGGACATCGTCAAGCAGACGCTGACCACGCGCGTGAACGGCGTGGTCAAGCAACAGGCGACGGTGGACATGCTGATCCACGACATCCCGCAGCTGATCGCCTACATCTCGACCTTCTGCCCTCTGGAGCCGGGCGATGTGATCGTCACCGGCACGCCCGGCGGCGTCGGCGCCGCGCGCACGCCGCCCGAATTCATGCATCCCGGCGACACGGTGGAAGTGGAGATCACCGGCGTGGGCCTGCTGCGCCACACGATCAAGGAAGGCTAGCCGCGCGCGCGTTTGACGAGGCGCACGAGTTCGACGCGGGCGCTTTCCGCGTCGGTCGCGATCTTGTCGAAGCGCACGCGCGCCGCGCGCCCGCGCGTGTGATCGCGGATATCCGTTCCTTCCGGATCGACGCCGGTCATCGTCCACGTCCCGCCGTCCGCTTCGCCGGCGAGCCGCGCGTAAAGGGCGACGGCGTCGGCGTGATCGGCGTTCATGTGCGCGACGATCTCGGCCTCGGCCAGCGCGAGCGCCGCACTCGCGCGCGCGTCGAACGCGAATCGCTCGAACCATGAAATCCGGCCGAAGCCCGCGACCTGATGGGCGCGGCCCGGGTCCACGCGCCAAAACGCGAAATCCTTGAAATCGGCGTACATCGCCGCTCCGGGAAACCGCGCGAGGTAGCGCGCGCGCGCGAAGTCGCCCTCGGCGGGGGCGGCGGTGCCTTGCACGCTCACGCGCGGGCCGGTCAGCGGCTCGGCGCGGCCTTCGGTGGCGTCGAACAGCAGCGAGACGCGGGCGTCCGCGTGCAGGTTCTTCGTGTGGTCGGCGAGCGTCGAGACGAGCAGCAAGGGTGCGCCGTCGTGATCGAAGGCGACCTGCACGAGGCTGGCATAGGGTGCGCCGGCCTCCGGCGCGTCGGGCCGGGCGAGCGTGGCGAGGACGGCCTTGTCGCGGCTACGGACCAGGTTTCGGGCCTGGGCCAGCGCCTCGGCCGGGTCGAGGGCGGGTTCGGTCATGATGAGTCCAGTCTCGCAAAGCCGAGCCGCCCGGAAAAGGGCGCCGGGGCGCCCAATTTCCGCCACGCTCGGCCCCCATCTTCCGAAGTGCGCTTGACCCCTTCGCCCGAAAGCCCCGACATATGGCCCTGTCTTTCTCCGCCGCGCCGGTCCACCCGATGTCCCCAGCCCCCGATACGCCCCGCACGATCGTTCTGGTCGACGACGACCGCAACATCCTGACCTCGGTCAGCGTGCTGCTGGAGGCCGAGGGGTTCAAGGTCCGGGCCTATTCGGATGGGGTCGAAGCGTTGAAGGCGCTGTCCGCCGAGCCCGCCGATCTCGCCGTGCTCGACATCAAGATGCCGCGCATGGACGGCATGACGCTGCTCGAGCGCTTGCGTGAGAAGTCGGCGCTGCCGGTGATCTTCCTCACCTCCAAGGACGACGAGGTGGATCAGGTCATGGGCCTGCGCATGGGGGCGGACGATTACATCACCAAGCCTTTCTCCCAACGCTTGCTGGTCGAACGCATCCGCGCGTTGCTGCGCCGGCGCGATTTGGCGCGCGGCCTGCCGGCGGACGCGCCCGCGACGGCCGAACCGCCGATGGTGCGCGGCGATCTCGTGCTCGACGTCGAACGCCACGCATGCACCTGGAAGGGCCAGGCGGTGACGCTGACGGTGACCGAATTCATGCTGCTGAAGGCCCTGGCCCAGCGCCCGGGCATGGTCAAAAACCGCGATCAACTGATGGATCTGGCCTACGGCGAGTCGATCTACGTCGACGACCGCACGATCGACAGCCACGTCAAACGCCTGCGCAAGAAGTTCAAGGCGGTCGACGCCGAATTCTCGCAGATCGAAACGCTCTACGGCCTCGGTTATCGCTACAAGGAAAAATAGCGCGCGCGCTAGACTGCCCTCGCAATGGCCGTCCGTCCCCGGCCGCGTCGGCGCTTTTCCCCGCTGACGCGGCGTATCCTGTTCCTGAATACGGTTCCGCTGCTGCTGCTCGCGGCGGGCGTGCTTTATCTCGACGATTTCCGGCGCGGATTGATCGCCGCCGAGATCCAAGCCCTGACCACCCAAAGCCGGATCATCGCCGCGGCGTTGGGCGAGGCGGCCGTTTCGGTCGCCGATCCGGACGACGACGAGCCCGACGACCGTTTGGCTCCCGATTCCTCCCGTCAGGTATTGCGCCGGCTGGTCGAACCGGCCGGCGTGCGCGCGCGGCTGTTCGATTACGACGGCACGCTGCTGGCCGACACGCGCTTCCTGGGCACGGGCTCGCTGGCGGTGGAGGTCGAGCCGCTGCCGCCCGCGGGTCCGTCATCGGGTCCGGCCCAGCGCGCGGTCGATGCGATCGCCGATCTGCTGAGCGGCGGCTTGGCGCCGGCCGAGTACGATGCGCCGATCTACCGCGAACGGCCCGACGCCGTCGCGCGCGATTACGCCGAGGCGCTCGCCGCCTTGGGCGGGGAAACCGCCAGCGCGCTGCGCCGCACGGGGGACGGGGCGTTGGCGATTTCGGTCGCCGCACCGGTCCAGCGTTTCCGCCAAGTTCTTGGGGCGGTGATGCTGACGGCCGACGGGCGCAGCGTGGAGGCGAGCTTGCGCGCCGTGCGTCGCGACGTCCTGCGCCTGACGGCGGCCACGCTGGCGATCACCGTGCTGCTGTCGCTCTATCTGGCCGGCACCATCGCGCGGCCCGTGCGCCGGCTCGCGCGCGCGGCCGAACGGGTCCGCATCGGCGGCGGGCGCACGGGGATCGGCGGAACGCTCGGCGCCGGATCGGGCCTTGCGACGGCGATCCCGGATTTGGGCGGCCGCGGGGACGAGATCGGCGATCTGTCCCTTTCGTTGCGCGCGATGACCGAAGCGCTCGCCAAGCGCCTGGACGCGATCGACCGCTTCGCCGCGGACGTCGCCCACGAACTCAAAAATCCGCTGACTTCGCTCAAAAGTGCGGTCGAAACCGCCGCGCGCGTGCCCGATCCGGCGGTCCGCGAAAAGCTGATGGCGATCGTGCTCGACGACGTCGCCCGGCTCGACCGGCTGATCACCGACATCTCCGGCGCGTCGCGGCTCGACGCCGAGTTGAGCCGCGCCGAGGCCGAGCCCGTGGACGTCGCCGAATTGCTCGACGGTCTGTGTTCGGCGCTGACCGCCGTCGCCAAAGACGGCCAGGCGCGCCCCGATTACGCCGGGCCCCCCGACGGCGGGTTGATCGTCTCCGGCGTCGCCGACCGATTGACGCAAGTCTTCCGCAACGTCATCGGCAACGCGCAATCCTTCTCCCCGCCCGACGGGGAAATCCGGGTGCGCGCGGCGCGCGAGGGCGACCGGGTCGTCGTCCGCATCGACGATCAAGGCCCCGGCATTCCCGAGGACAAACTCGAGGCGATTTTCGATCGCTTTTATTCTGAACGGCCGGCGGGCGAGAAGTTCGGGACCCATTCGGGCCTCGGCCTTTCGATCTCCCGCCAGATCGTCGAAGCCCATGGCGGGACGATCGAAGCGTCCAACCGGCTCGACTCCGGCGGCGCTCGGTTTACGATCCGGCTGCCGGCGGCCTGATCGCGGCATTGATTTGTCTAGGGAAATCGATTTTTTGCCCGAATAAAAGGCAGAAAATCTACTGCCCATCGAATCGGCAATGTGTCACTCCCGGATTGACTTCGGACCCCAAAGACCGCACGCTTTGCCGTGTGGTGACGGTGTCGACCCTTCAAGTGCACGCCAGTTGCGTGCGTATCGATGCCATCGGCGTGTTGCTGTGCGGTGGCTCGGGCTGCGGGAAATCCGATCTGGCCTTGCGAATGATCCATTCGGGAGCGTCTTTGGTGGCCGACGACCGCGTCGATCTTGCGCGCGAGGACGAGACTTTGCGTGCCAGCTGCCCGGCGAATTTGGCCGGCTTGTTGGAGGTCCGCGGGGTCGGCATCCTCAAGGTTCCGTTCGTCGCCGACGCGGCGGTGGGCTTGGCCGTGGATTTGGCCCCGGGGGCGCAGATCGAGCGTCTGCCTGCGCCGCGCCATCGCGATTATCTGGGAAAATCCGTTCCGGTGCTGACCCTCGACCCGTTCCGGGCGTCGGCGGCGGCCCAACTCGCCTACGCCGCGCGCGCCGCCGCCGCGGGCGATCTTTTCGCGCACTGAGCCACCGCCCGTGATCGTTCCGCTCGCCGCTTCCAACGATGTCCACGCCGCGTCCGGGCCCGCCAAGCGCCATATCGTGCTGGTGACGGGCCTGTCGGGGGCGGGCCGCTCGACGGCGCTGCGCGCACTCGAAGACCAGGGTTACGAAGCGGTCGACAATCTTCCGCTGACGCTGCTGTCCAACCTCGTTCTGCCGTCGTCCGCACCGGCCGAAGCGCGCCCTTTGGCGATCGGCATCGACGCGCGCACCCGCGATTTCGACGTGCCGGCCCTGGTCGCGGCCGTCGATCGGCTGGTCGCCGAGCCCGGGCTCGACGCGCGGCTGCTCTATCTCGATTGCGAGGACGAAACCCTGGCCCGGCGGTTCACCGAAACGCGCCGGCGTCATCCGCTCGCCGCCGACCGGCCGCTCGCCGACGGCATCAAGTCCGAGCGGCGCCTGCTCGAGCCGCTGCGCGCGCGCGCGGACAAGGTAATCGACACCTCGGCCCTGGCACCCCATCAGCTCAAGGCCCTCGTTCAGGCCGATTTCCCGCTGGAGGCGCCGCAAAGCCTGGCCCTGTCGGTGGTCAGCTTCGCCTACCGCAACGGTCTGCCGCGCGAAGCCGATTTGGTCTTCGACGTGCGCTTCCTCGCCAACCCGCATTACCGGCCCGACCTCAAACCGCTGTCCGGCAAGGACGCGGCCGTCGCCCAGTTCGTCGAACGCGATCCCGGCTTCCCGGCGTTTTTCGACGGGCTCGCGGACATGATCGTCGCCCTGCTGCCGCGCTTCGAGGCCGAGGGGAAATCCTATCTCACCGTCGCCGTGGGCTGCACGGGCGGGCGGCATCGTTCGGTCTTCGTGGCCGAACGGCTCGCCGCGCGTCTGAGCCAAGCCGGGCGGCGCGTCACCCTGCTCCACCGCGATCTCGATCGCGGCACGGCGTAGGCATCCACCACCGCAAAAGGCACGCGCGACCATGATCGGACTCGTCCTCGTCACCCACGGCCGTCTCGCCGCCGAATTCGTCTCGGCGCTCGAACACGTGGTCGGCCCGCAACGCGACGTCGCGGCCGTGTGCATCGGCCCCGAGGACGACATGGAACAGCGCCGGGCCGAAATCCTCGACGCGGTCGCGCGTTGCGATTCCGGCGCCGGCGTCGTCGTGCTGACCGACATGTTCGGCGGCACGCCGTCCAATCTCGCCATTTCGATCATGGACCGCGCGCGCATCGAAGTGATCGCTGGCGTCAACCTGCCGATGCTCATCAAGCTCGCCTCGGTCCGCAACACCGAACCCTTGGCCGCCGCCGTGCAGGCGGCGCGCGAGGCGGGCCGGAAGTACATCAACGTCGCCTCCCAGCTTCTCGCGGGCGAGGTGAAGGCCGCCGCGGGCGGGGCGCGGTGAACGCCCCCGCGCCGGGCGCCACGGTCGCCGCGCGCGACTGCGAAATCCGCAACGTGCGCGGCCTACACGCGCGCGCCGCGGCCAAGTTCGTCAAACTCGCGGCCGAGTACAAATCGGCCGTCCACGTCACCAAGGGCGGCACGACCGTTTCGGGTCTGTCGATCATGGGGCTGATGATGCTCGCCGCGGGCAAGGGCTGCACGGTGACCGTGTCGGCCGAAGGCGAGGACGCGATCCCCGCCGTGGACGCCATCGCGGCGATGATCGCCGCGAAATTTGACGAGGAATGATGGACAAGCCCAGGGCCCCGCGCGCCGCCAAACCGCGCAAAGGGCGCGGCGAAGGCATGGCGTCGTTCGACGGGCTGGGCGTGTCGCCGGGCATCGCGATCGGCCCGGCCTACGTGCACGGCGTCGAAACCCCCACGATCGCCGAATGCGCGATCGCCCCCGATCAGGTCGACGGCGAGATCAAGCGCTTCCGCGCGGCCGTCGAAGTCAGCCTCAAACAACTCGCCAAGCTCAAGCGCAAGACCGGCGCGTTGCCGCCCGCCGCGGCCGAGGAGCTCGGCTTTCTGCTCGATGCGCATACCCAGATGCTCTCCCAATCGCGCCTCGTGCGCGGCGCGGAGCGGCGCATCGCCGAGAACCTCGCGATGGCCGAAACGGCCGTCCGCGCGGAGACCGATGCGATCGCCGAAGCGTTCGAGGCGATGGACGATTCCTACCTCGCCCAGCGCGTGCAGGAGGTCCGCGAGGTCGGCGGCCGTCTGATGCGCAACCTCACCCAAACGCCGTGGGGCGCGTTCAAGAACCTGCCGCCCGAAGCGATCGTGGTGTCGGAGGAGATCACGCCCGCCGACACGGCCGTGATGGACCCCGAAAAGATCGGCGGCTTCGCGACCGCCATCGGCGGCGCGGAAGGCCATACGGCGATCATGGCGCGCGCGCTGGGCTTGCCGGCCGTTCTGGGCGTCGCCGCACTCGTCGGTGCCGTGCGTCCGGGCGATACGGTCATCGTGGACGGCGGCGAAGGCCGGGTGATCGTCCGTCCGACGCCCGGCGCCCTCGAACGCTACGAAAGGAAGCGCCTCGAATTCGAAAAGGCGGAGCGCCAGCTCTCGCGCTTGACGAAGCTGCCGTCGGTCAGCCGCGACGGCGCGTCGTTCACGCTGATGGCCAATCTCGAATTGCCGCGCGAGGTCGATCAGGCGCGCGCGGCCGGCGCGGCCGGGGTGGGGCTGCTGCGCAGCGAATTCCTGTTCATGAACCGCGACGATGTGCCCGGCGAGGACGAGCAATTCGAGCAGCTCGCCACAATCGTGCGCGGCATGGAGGGCAAAAGCGTCACCGTGCGCACGCTCGACGTCGGCGGCGAGAAACTCGCCTCGGCGCTCGGCGATCTGTCGCCCGGGCCCAACCCGGCGCTGGGGCTGCGCGCGATCCGGTTGAGCTTGAAGCGCCCCGAATTGCTCGACGCACAGCTCGCCGCGATCCTGCGCGCGGGCGCCCTCGGCCCCGTGCGCGTGCTCGTTCCCATGGTGGCCACACCCGACGAAATGGTCGCGGTGCGCGAAGCCATGGGCCGCGCCGCGCGACGGCTGGTGCGCAAAGGCGTGGCCCTCGCCGATCCGCTGCCCCCGTTGGGCGCGATGATCGAGATTCCCGGCGCGGCCTTGGCCGCCGACGCGCTGGCGCGGGTGTGCGACTTCTTCGCGCTGGGGACCAACGATCTGACGATGTACACGCTCGCCATCGACCGCGGCGACGAGCAGGTCGCCCATCTCTACAATCCGCTGCATCCGGCCGTACTGCGGCTGATCCAGTTCACGGCCGAGGCCGCGTTGCGCAACCGCATCCCGGTTTCGATCTGCGGGGAAATCGCGGGCGATCCGCGCTTCACGGCCCTGCTCGCGGGCCTCGGCATCCGCGAGCTTTCGATGTCGCCGATCAAGATCCCGCGCGTCAAAAGCCGGGTGCGCGCGCTCGACCTGGCCGCCGCGTCCGCGCGCGCGCGCGCGGTGATGGACGAAAGCGACGCCGGGCGCATCGCCGAACTGGTCGACGGCTTCAACGAAAGCTTCGCCAAAGCCGGTTAGAAGCCCCAGCTTTCGAGTTCGGCCTTCGCCGCCCGGCGCATCAGCGAAAACTCGGTCGATCCCGCGACCAGGCGGAACCCGCGCGCGAACAACGCCTTGGGATCCCATTTGCCGTGCGGCACGGTGCCGACGGGGACGTTTTCCTTGGCGGCTTCGGCCAAGACGCGATCGATCGCGCGGGTCAGGACCGGATCGTCGAAGCGCTGGGGAATGCCGAGCGAGCCCGAGAGGTCGTTGGGCCCCACGATCAGCATGTCCACGCCGTCCACGGCCGCGATCTCGCGCACGTTGGCGACCGCCCGCTCGCTTTCGATCTGCACCATCACGAACAGATTCTCGGCCATGAACTCCATGTAGTCGGCCATCGGGATGCCGCGCGCCATCGCCCGCCAGGGGCCCACGCCGCGCCGGCCTTTGGGCGGATAGCGGCACGCCGCGACGGCCGCCTTGGCCTGTTCGGCGTCGTCCACCATCGGGATCATCACCGTATCGGCACCCAGGTCGAGCAACTGCTTGAGATAGACCGCGTCGTTCCACGGCACGCGCACGCACACGCCGCAATCGTAGGGGAAGGAGGCCTGCAGCTGCGCGCGCGTCTGTTCGAGCGTCGATGGCCCGTGCTCGTTGTCGACGATCAGGCAGTCGTAGCCGGTGTCGCCCAGCGCTTCGATCGTCGCGGGGCTCGCCGAATGCAGCCATATGCCGGCGAGATTGCGCCCAGTGGCCAGGCGCCGCTTGAATTGGTTGGGCTTCAACATGGCGTTCTCCCGTTTTCTCCGGCGCATCATCGGCGCTTGCCTCGGTCACGGACAAGCCCATAAAACGAACCCGTGGGTCTTTTATCCCTGCTTTTTCCGCCCGCGCGCCGCAAAGCCGATCCGCAAGGGCGGAAACGCGTCCTGACGGTTCCGGATCTGATCGCACCCGGGCGGGCGACCGAAATCCGCGTGACGCGCAACCCGCGCGCGCGGCGGATTTCGCTGCGCGTGGACCCGGCGGACGGCGCCGTGGCGCTGACCGTGCCCTGGCACGTGCCGGTGGAGGAAGGCGTGCGCTTCGCCCGGCGCCAGGGCGCTTGGTTGCGCGCGCGGCTCGCGGCCGTACCCGAAGGTGTGCCGTTCGCCGACGGCGCTGCGTTCGAGCTGCTCGGCCGGCGCGTGCGCGTGCGTCACGAAGGAAAGGGCCCCGCGCGCATGGTCGGCGACGAGATCGTCGTGGGCGGCGAGCCCGCGTTCCTCGCGCGGCGCGTGCGCGATTTCCTCAAAGCCGAGGCTAAGCGCGCGCTCGCCGCCAAGGCGCGCGAAACCGCCGCCCGGCTGGGCAAAACGGTCAAATTGGTGCGCGTCGCCGATCCCAAATCGCGCTGGGGTTCGGCCGCGCGCGACGGCCGCCTGTCGTTCTCCTGGCGACTCGCACTCGCACCGCCCTTCGTCTTCGACTACGTCGTCGCGCACGAGGTCGCGCATCTCGCCCACATGAACCACGGGCGGCATTTCTGGGCGACGGTCGAAGACCTTTACGGCGACCCCGCGCCGGCCCGGGCGTGGCTCGCGGCCAACGGGGCGGCGTTGCACCGCCATGGCTGAGCCCGCGCGCGCCACCGTCGGCACGATCGCGCTGCTGACCGCGATATCGATGCTGGGGCAGATGTCGATCGCGATGTATCTGCCGTCGCTGCCCTCGCTCGCCCAAGCGCTCGGCGCGCCGGCGGCCGAAGTCAAACTGACGATGACGGTGTTCCTTGCGGCGTTCGCGTGCGCGCAACTGGTGTGGGGGCCGCTTTCCGACCGCGTCGGCCGGCGCCCCGCGTTGTTCGCGGGCATCGCGGTTTTCCTCGTCGGAACGGCGATCTGCTTCCTCGCCCAGGCGATCGGCGCGCTGATTTTCGGCCGTTTCGTGCAGGGTCTGGGCGCTTGCGTGGGCGTGACGATCGCCCGCGCGGTCGTGCGCGACCGGTTCGAGCGGGCGGAAGGGGCGCGCGCGCTCGCCTTCATCGGCATGACGATGGCCGCCGGTCCCGCGATCGCGCCCGCGTTCGGCGGACAGTTGCAAATTCTGTTCGGATGGCGCGCGGTGTTCCTCGCGCTGGCGCTGTTCGGCGCGGCCGTGGCGATCGCCGCGTTCGTTCGGCTCGACGAAAGCAACCGCCAGCGCGATCCCTCGGCGACCGATCCGGGCCGCATGCTCGGCAACTACGCCACCGTGCTGGGCGCCCGGGTCTATCTCGCCTATACCGCCCTTGCGGCTGCGTTCTTCGCGGGGCTCATGGCCTATGCGACGGGTCTGCCCTTTTTGCTGATCGACGGATTCGGGATGAGCCCGGCCGTCTACGGTCTGATCCCCAGCGTGACGGTCGTCGGCTATTTCGCCGGCTCGGTGCTCGCGGGCAAGCGCGCGGGCGTGACCCCGCCGCGAAAGCTCGCGCGTGCGGGCGCGGCGTGCGCGATGACGGGCGGCACGGCGTTGGCGGGTGTCGCGCTCGCCGGGCTCGACCATCCGGTGACGTTGGTCGCGCCGATGATGATCTTCATGTTCGGCTTCGGCCTTGCCTTGCCCGCGGCGCTGGCCGCCTCGATGCAACCCTTTCCGCGCATGGCCGGGGCGGCGGCGGCCTTGCAAGGCTTCGTGCAGATGGCGACCGGCGCCGCCTGCACGCTGGGCGTCGCCGCTTTCGCCGACGGCACGGCGCGCTCGATGGCCTTCGCGATCTTCGCCGCAGCTTGCGCCGTTGCGTTGGCCGCCGGCGCGGCCCCCGCCGACGAGAAGCGCGCGTGACCGGCGGACGCTTCGTATTCGCGCTGGTCGTCGGCTTGGTGGCCGTGGGGCCGCTGTCGACCGATCTTTATCTGCCTTCGCTGCCCTCGATCGCGCGCGCGCTCGACGCCAGCGTCGCCCAAGCGCAATTGACGCTGTCGGCCTACATGACGGCGTTCGCGTTCGTGCAGCTCGCCTATGGCCCGCTCTCCGACCGCTTCGGGCGCAAGCCCGTGGCGATCGGGGGAATGGCGGTCTACGCGGCCGCGTCGCTGGCATGCGCCTTCGCGCCCAGCATCGAAGCGTTGATCTGGGCGCGCGCCGCGCAAGCGGCGGGGGCGTGCGCGGGCGTGGTTCTCGGCCGCGCCATCGTGCGCGACGTCTACGGCCCCGACGGAACCGCGCGCGCACTCGCCGCCGTCGGATCGGTGATGGCGTTCGCTCCGGCCATCGGTCCGATCCTGGGCGGTTTCGTCGAAACCTGGGCCGGGTGGCGCTGGAATTTCGCGCTGTTGGTTTTGTTCGCCCTGGTCCTGCTCGCGTGCCTCGTGCTCGCACTCGACGAAACCAACGCGCACAAGAATCCGCGCGCCACGGAAGTGGCGCCGATGCTGCGCAACTACCGAACGCTGGTGGCGGACCGGATCTATCTCGGCTACGCGCTGGCCGTCGCCTTCAGCTACGGCGGTCTGTTCGCCTTCATCTCCGGTTCGTCCTTCGTGCTGATCGACGTGCTCGGCCTGACGCCGCCGGTTTACGCCGGCTTCTTCGCCTTGTGCGTGCTCGGCTATTTCACCGGCACGCGGCTGACCGTCGCCTTCACCAAGCGCTTGGGCGTGGATCGGATGATCCGCCTGGGTGCCGGCATCAACATCGCGGGCGGCGGAGCGATGCTGGCGGCCGCACTCGCGGGTTTCGCCCAGCCGGGGCTTGCGGGCGCGTTCTGGCTGGTCGTGCCGATGGCCGTCTACATGGTCGGCATGGGGATCGTCATGCCCAACGGCCAAGGCGGTGCGCTGACCAACTACGCCAAAATGGCGGGCGCGGCGTCGGCGCTGATGGGCTTCGGGCATTTCGCGATCGCGGCCCTGGTGGGCGTCGCATTCGGGCAGTTGCACGCGGGCGGCGTGCTGGCGCTGCCGGCATTGGTGTTCGGCTGCGGGATCGCGACCTACGCCAGTTTCGCGCTGTTGGTGCGTCGCTAGACGGCGTTCATGCCGGTGCCGGGCAGGCGCCCGCGGCGCAGTCGCCCGCCGCGACATCGGCCGCGGTCGCGGACAATTCGGGCGCCTCGGCCATCAGCGTCGCGATCGAGGCGCCCAATACCAGATCGTCCACGTGCCCGAAGGCGTTCATCCGCAGGAGGCCCGCCCTGTCGATCAGCAAGGTCGATGGCGTGCCGCGCAAGCCATAGGCGCGCATCGTCAGCGGGATGGGATCGCCCTGCGCGTGGGCGTCGAGCGCCACGGGAAAGTCGATCCGGTATTCGTGCAGGAAGGCGGACAGCGCGTCCTCGGTCCCCTGGGCCGCATGATGTTCGAACACGCTGTGCAAGCCCAACACGGCCACGCGATCGTCGAACGCGGCGCGGACGCGGCGGGCTTGCGGCACGCCTTCGGCGACGCAGCCCGGACAGAGCATCTGAAACGCGACCGCGACGACGACCTTGCCGCGCAAGGCCGCCAGGGAGTCCGGCGCTTGCGCGCCGAACCAGCGGGCGACGCGCCATTCGGGCGCGCGCATCAGAAATCCCCGTCCTTGGCGTAGGGCCGCGCCCACAAGATCGCCTGCAGCAGAACCGATTTGGTCCAAGCGGCATGCATGGCTTCGACCGTTTCGGGCGCAGCGCCGGCTCGCGCGAGGAACGGCTTGATCGTCGCCGAGATCGGATAGACCAGCGCCAGCAGATGGCTCATCGGGATATGGGCGGAGGCGTTGGCGCCGTCCGTCCGGTTCTTGCCGATGCGATGATGGCGCTTGCCGATCTCGTCCATCCACGCGAGCCAGGCCGCGTCGTAGTCCGCGGCGCAGGTGTCCAGGATCCAGCGGCCGAAGCGCTGGCGCACGGCCGCGAGATAGTCGCCCGAGGGCGCGCCCGTCTTCGGATCGGCGAAATGCGCCAACAGATGGGGATTGGCGCCGACGAAGCCGTACCAAACGTCGAGGATCGCTTCGACCTGCGGGGCCAAGACGTCGCGCGCGCGGCGCAACGCGTCCACATCGGCGGGGCCGAACAACAGCGAGGCTTTGAGCGCGTCGAGTGCTTTGGCGTCGACGGGCGAGGCGGCGAGGGCGGGGTCGCCGAAGCGATAGCCGGCGGGGACGGTCATGGGTCACACTCCTTGAGCTGGGGAAATCAATGTAGTATCGAGTCGATATCATTCGGATTGAAGCGATGTCAAGAAAAAGTAGCGAGTCGCTATCTTTGGATTCTGCGCGCCGCGCCGCCGAGTTGATCGGACGGCTGGATCGGCTCGCCCGGTCGAGCGCGCGCGCGGGCGACATGAATCCCGCGCAATGGGAGGCGTTGCGCTATCTGGCGCGCGCGAACCGTTTTTCGCGCACGCCGGCGGCGGTGGCCGAGTATTTCGGTTCCACGCGCGGGACGGTGTCGCAGACGCTGATCGCGCTCGAGGAGAAGGGCTATGTGGTCAAGCGCGCCAGTGTGCGCGACCGGCGTTCGCTCGATTTGGCGCTGACGCCGGCGGGCGAGGCAGCACTCGCGCACGACGCCCTTCCCGAATTCGCCGCCATGCTGGCCGCCGGAACCGACGCCACCGGATTGGCGGACCGATTGGCCGAAGCGCTCGGTGGCGTGCTCGCCAAGCGCGGCGGCAAACCCTTCGGTGCCTGCAAGACATGCCGGCATTTCCGGACGGATGCCAAACCCGGCCCGTATCGTTGCGCGCTGTTGGAGGAGAGGTTGTCGCCCGAGGACGCGGAACTCATCTGCGTCGAACAGGCCTGATCAATTCCGCTCGTTGAGATTGGGCATGTAGAACGGATCGCCCGGCCGGTTGCCCGACGCGTCGGGGGGGCCATCGGGGACGCGCGCGGGCAGGGCGGCCGGGACCGTTTGGACGGCGGGTGGTGCGGGCGCCAGGCTTTGGAACAACCGCGCGAACCAGCCCGGTTCCTCGACCGGAACGGCGCCGGGCAGCGGACGCGCGGGCAGGCCGCGATGGGCTTCGAGCATCACGTTGCGCCACAGCCGCGCGGGCAACGAACCGCCCGCGACGCGCTCCATCTCCTCGCGGTCGTCGTTGCCGAACCAGACCCCGGCGACGTAATCGGCGGTGAAGCCGACGAACAGCGCGTCGCGATAGTCGTTGGTGGTGCCGGTCTTGCCGCCCGCGGGCCGGTCGATATTCGCCGCGCGCCCCGTTCCTTGGCGGATCACGGCGGTCATCAGTTCGGTCATCGTGCCGAGCGCCGCGCGCCCGACGACTTGGCCCGGCCCCGAACCCTGGCGCCGGTACAAGACGGCGCCGTTCGCATCGCGGATTTCGAGGATCGCGTGGGGAATGACGCCGCTGCCGCCGTTGGCGAAGGGCGCGTAGGCGGCGGTCAGCTCCAGCAACGTCGTTTCCGACGTGCCCAGTGCCAGCGACAGATCGCGCCGCAGCGGCGAGGCCACACCCAGGCGCTGGGCCGCGCGCACGACCTCGTCGATGCCCGCCTGCTGGGCGACGCGGATCGCGGCGGTGTTGACCGATCGCGCGAAGGCGTCGCGCACGGCGATTTCGCCGAAGCTGCGGTCGTCGAAATTGCGCGGCCGCCAATCGCGGATCTGGATCGGCAGGTCCGAAACGCGGTCGTCGGGCTTCAGGCCGCGCTCGGCGGCGGCGAGGTATACGAACGTCTTGAAGGCCGAGCCGGGCTGGCGGCGCGCCTCGGTCGCGCGATTGTATTGGCTGCGCGCGTAATCGCGCCCGCCGACGAGCGCGCGCACGGCGCCGTCCGGCGTCATCACGACGACCGCCCCTTGTTCGACGTCCGCGCGCTGGCCCTCGCGCGCCAGCAAATCCTCCAGCGCCGCCTCCGCCGCGCGCTGCAGGCGCTGATCCATCGTCGTGACGATCGTCAGGTCGCGGTCGGCGAAGCCGACGAAGCCTTGCACCTGTTCGAGCAGCCAATCGGTGTAATAGCGGTTGCCGCGCTGGGCTTGGCCGGCGGCGGGAACCGCCACGGCCAGCGCGCCGGCACCCGCGCGCTGCTCGGCGGTCATGAATCCGGCTTCGACCATGTTGTCGAGCACTTCGGCCGCGCGCGCTTTGGCGCGGGCCATGTTGGCGGTCGGCGCGAAGCGCGACGGCGCTTTGAGCAAACCCGCCACGATCGCCGCTTCGTGCGCGTTCACCGCGCGCGCGGACTTGCCGAAATAGCGCCGCGCGGCCGCCTCGACGCCGTAGGTTCCGGCGCCGAGGTAGACGCGGTTCAGATAGAGCGTGAGGATTTCGTCCTTGGTGAATTTGCGTTCGAGCCACAGCGCCAGCAGCAACTCGCGGATCTTGCGCGCGGCGGACCGGTCGTTGTCGAGGAACACGTTCTTGGCGAGCTGTTGGGTGATGGTCGAGCCGCCTTGCACGACCCGGCCGGCTTGGAAATTGGCGACGGCCGCGCGCGCGATGCCGCGCGGATCGACGCCGATGTGGGAATAGAAGCGCCTGTCCTCGGTCGCGAGCACGGCCATCGGCAGCCAGGGCGGCAATTCCTCCAGCCGCACGAGGCCGCCGTAAAGATCGCCGTAGGTCGCGACCGTCTCCCCGCGCTGGTCCACGAAGGTCAGCGACGGGCGCCGTTCGAACTTGTCGATGAGGTCGACGGGCGGCAGCGTCAGCGCGAAATAGCCGAGTACGCCGGCCCCCGCGATGCCCGCCCAAATGCCCAGAACGAAGGTCCACTTGAACAGGAACAGCGCCGCCCGCGCGGCGACCCCGCGGCGGGCTTTGCGCGGCTTGGCGGGGGTGGCGGCGCGGCGCGGACGTTCGTCGGCATCCACGCGCAAGCCGCCGCCGCGCGGACCGGCCTCGCGCGCGCCGCGCTCCAGGCTCGGCTCGCGCCGTTCCTTCCGGCCGGCGGGGGGACGACTCGACATGGCCGGATTCTACCGCCGAACCGGCCCCCTTGATGGCGCGATTGCGGCGGAACTCAGGCCAGGGCCGCGATGCCCTTGGCCATGCCCGGACGCGCCATCGTGCGCGCGAGGTAAGCCTGCAGATGGGCGAGAGCGGCCACGCCGGGCACGTCCTTGGCGCGCGACGCGGCCGGGGCGAAGGCGACGTCGGCGACGGTGAACGCCGAACCGCACAGATAGGCCCGGCCGTCGGCCAACGCCTTGTCCGCCTGGGCCAGCGCCCCGACGATGCGTCCGGCGAGCCACTCGCCGACCGGTGCGGGCTTGTCGGCGAGGTTCGAGCGCGTGAAGCCGATATAGGCCCCGACCGCGCCGGACACGTCAGAGGCCGCATAGGCGGTCCACCACAGGGCCGCAGCACGGGTTTTGGCGTCGGTGGGCAGCAGCTTGCCGGTTTTTTCGGCGAGATAGAGCAGGATCGCGATCGACTGGGCGAGGGTGACGCCCGCCGCGTCGTCGACCAGGGCGGGCACTTGGCCCGCCGGGTTGATCGCCAGGAATTCGGGCGTCTTTTGGGCGCCCTTGGCCAGATCGACCTTGTGCAGCGTGTAGGGCAGGCCCAGCTCTTCGAGCATGCAGGCGGCGCGTTGGGCGTTCGACGTGGCGGCGGCGTAAAGATGAAGGGTCATTCGGCGGATCCTCGCGATCGGGGCGCGACCGTAACGGTCGGGCCGGCACTCTAGGCGCCGTCGTGCGCCGCGACAATCCGCCTTTCGTGCGGCACGGCGTTTGCGTCAAACTCTTCCGTCCGGGGGAGGTCCGACATGCTCGTCACCCAGCAGAAAGTCTTGCGCCGCTTTTGGTATCCCGTTTTGCCGGTCGACCGGCTGGCCGACGGGCCCAAGCCATTCACGCTGTTGGGCGAGAACCTGGCGTTGTGGCGCGATTCGACCGGTGCCGTGCACGCCGTCGAGGACCGCTGCTGCCATCGCACGGCGAAGTTGTCGCCGGGCTGGGTGGACGGCGATTGGATCGTCTGCCCCTATCACGGCTGGGCATATGACGGCGCGGGGGCCTGCAAGCGCATTCCGCAGGCCAAAGACCCCGCGCGCGCGATGCGCTTCGGCGTGAAGCCGTTCCGCGCGACCGCGCGCTATGGCTATGTCTGGGTGGCGCTCGAAGAACCCTTGTTCGGCATTCCCGAATTCGAAGAGCACGACGCGCCCGGCTTCCGCACGATCCATCAATTCTACGAGCCCTGGGCCGCGGCCGGGTTGCGGGTGATGGAGAACTCGTTCGATTGGGCGCATTTTTCGTTCGTGCATCGCGCGACGTTCGGCGATCAGGACCAGCCCGATCCCGCGAAGTCGGAGATCGACGCGCATCCTTGGGGCTTCGAGGCGCGCACGGTCGCACCCGTCGTCAATCGCGGCGATGCGGCGCGGATCACCGGGGTCGCGGCCGAACGGACGGAACGCCGCATGACCGCGCGCTGGTACATGCCTTTCGCGCGCAAGCTGCATATCGAATATCCGTCGGGCACGCGCCATTCGATCGTGACGATCGCCACACCCGTCGACGACGCGAACAGCATGATCTGCCAGTGGATCTACCGCAACGACACCGAAGACCAGGTGAAGGCGGCCGACGCGATCGCCTTCGACCGCAAGATCACGGGCGAGGACAAGGAAATCCTGGAAGCGACCGATTGGGACGTGCCGCTCGACCGGAACTCCGGGATCGAATTCCACATGCCGTCGGACCGGCCGGGTCTGATCATGCGCGACATGTTGAAGGCGCTGCTCGCCGCGCACGGCGAAAGCGAAATGCGCCGCGACGGACCCGTCGCCGCGCCGCGCGCGGCGGAGTAGACGCCGGCCGCGGAAGCGCCCAAAGAAAAAGCGCGGGGACGGCGAAGCGTCCCCGCGCTCTCGTCCGGCCGAAGCCGGAAGAAGGAAGCTCAGACGGCTTCCTTGAGATCCTTGGCGGCGCGGAAAGCGACCTTCTTCGACGCCTTGATCTTGATCTGCTCGCCCGTCGCCGGGTTGCGGCCCATGCGCGCCGGACGCTTGCGGACCTGGAAAATGCCCAGGCCGGGGACGCGGATCTTGGCGCCCTTCTTCAGCGACTTGGTCAGCGCCGCAACGAAGCCGTCGAGAACCTCGACCGCTTGCTTCTTCGGCATGGCGTGCTTCTCGGCGAGCTCGTAAGCGATCGCCTTGAGGGTGACGACTTCCTGCTTCTCGGCCATCGAATAGGCCTCCTCTCGGGGTTTCTTCCTTTTTCGACGCGCCCCATGCGGAGGATCGTGAAGCGCGATTTTCGCGCCCGACCTTCCCCTGGATCGCGCCGCCGCCGGTCTTTCGGGTTCCGCCTCGAAGCCCGGTTTTAGCGGGCGAATCGGCGCGAATCGAAAGGGCTGGCTGCGAATCCGTATGCCCCTTCGCCGGAATCGTGGCAAGCACAAAAACGAGAAACGCCGATGGAATCGGGATTACTCGCACGCGACCCAGGAAAAATCCCGGAAAACCGGGCTTTTCCGACTCCCGCCTTGTGGGCGGATCAGCGCGCGAGATCGCCGAGCTTGAATTCGATCAGCATCGAACGCTGGCCCGTGGCGCGCGGCGCGTCGGGCTGGGGGGCGAGCGGCAGACTCGCGCGCACGGCGACGATGAAGGTTTCGAGCGCGGTGCGCATGTCGCGATAGCGCGGATCGATCTGCGAGGCCCGCACCAGTTCCGGATAGTTGACGACCATCTGCGCGAAATCGATCGGCCCGTCGCCGCCCAGCGGCGGCGGAATGCGGCCATCGGGTTCGAGCACGAACCAGAAGCGCAGGATCACGTCCGCGAAGCGCGGGTTGCGATAGTCGAGCAGCCAGTTGCGGACGATCTGCGCGAGCAGATAGTCGGTCTCGCTTTGCGTGACGCGTTCGCTTGGCAAGCCTGCGGGCGGACGTTCGGCGTTGCGCTCCACGTTCGAGCGCGGCGGCGCACCGACATTCGCCACCCCTTGCGGATTGGCGCGTGCGACAGGTGCGGCCGGCGTCGGGGCGGGCGCCGGCGCGGGCGGCGCCGGTCCGGGCTCGGCGGTGCGCGGCGCCGGCGGGGCGGCCGTGCGCGGGGCGGGTTCGGCGCGCGGAGCGGCGCGTGCGGCGGATTGTGTCGGCGGCGGGGGCGCCGGCGGCGTCGCCGCGGGCGGCGTTTCGGCGGGCGGCGGCGTCGACCGTTCGGCGGCGGCGCCTTCGCGCAATTGCGGCGGCGGCGGGGGCGGCCGTTCGGCCAGCGGCGGCGCGGGCGGGGGTGGGGGTGCGGGCGCGGGGACGGGCGGCGGCGCGATCAGTTCGAGCGGAATGGCGACGAGTTCGGGCGGCGGGCGCGCGGGATCGCGCCGCTCGACGCCGATCCACAAAACCAACAGCAGCAGATGCAGGACGATGGATACGGCGAGCGCGCGCGCGAGCGGCCGGCCGCCGCCGGCGAGCGGCGCCGTCGAGAGCTTGAACTCCGCGTCGAGCGACCCGGCCGCCATGACCGATCAGAGCCAGCCGGTTTTCTTGAAGCGCCGATAGAGCAACCCGCACGCGACCGCGATCGTGGCCAACGCGAGCGGATAGCCCCATTCCCATTCGAGCTCGGGCATATGCTTGAAATTCATGCCCCAGATGCCCGCGAACGCGGTCGCGACCGCGAATATGCCCGCCCACGCGGCCAAACGTTTGTTGACCTCGCTCTCCTCGATCGTCGCCATGGACAGGTTCACCTGCATGGCGGTGGTGGCGGTGTCGCGCAGATCGTCGATCGAAGCGTTGATGCGCGAAAGATGGTCGTTGACGTCGCGGAAATACTCCTGCGTGTTCGCGCAGATCGCCGGCACGCGGCCGCCATAAAGCTTGCCCACGCCCTCCATCAGCGGCACCACGGCATGGCGCAGCGTCATCACCTTGCGCTTGAGTTCGTAGAGACGTTCGATGTTCGCGCGTTGCGCGCCCTTCTCGAAGATCTTCTCCTCGATCGCCTCGATCTCGTCCTCGAGCGCCTCGACGACCGGGAAATAGCGGTCCACGGCCGCGTCCATCAGCGCGTAAAGCACGAAGGACGAGCCTTGCTTCAGCAGATGGGGCTCGCGCTCGCAGCGGTCGCGCACGCCCAGGAAGGTCTGCTTCGAACGCGAACGCACCGACAGCACGTAATTGTGGCCGACGAACACGTCCACCTCGCCCTGGACCAGTTCGCCGTTCTCCAGATCGACCAGATGGATGACCGCGAACAGGCAGTCGCCGTATTCCTCGATCTTCGGGCGTTGATGGCCGCGCTGGGCGTCTTCGACGGCGAGTTCGTGCAACCCGAACTGCAGGCGCATCGCGTCGAGATCGGCGGGCGCAGGGTCGCGCATGGCGACCCACACGAACGTGCCGGGCGCCTTCAGGATCTCGCCGATCCTTTCGACCGGCACGTCGGAGAGCTTCTTGCCCTCCTGATAGGCGACGCAATTGATCAGCATGACGCCCGCGACCCTAGCCCGAAGGCCGCGACGGCGCCACTCAGAACACCGACCAAGCGGTGCGTGCGGCGAGCTTTTCCAGCGCCAGCGCCCCCAACAGCGACGTGCCCGCCGGCCCCAAGCCGGGCGACCAAACGCAGATCGCGGCGCGCTTGGGGGCGACCGCCAAAATCCCGCCGCCCACGCCCGATTTGCCGGGCAGGCCGACGCGAAAGGCGAAATCGCCCGACGCGTCGTAATGGCCGCACGTCATCATCACCGCGCAGATACGCCGCGCGCCGGCCGCGTCGAGGATCCGGCGTCCCGTCACGGGATCGACGCCGCCATTGGCCAGATAAAGCCCGGCGTGCGCCAGGCCCACGCAACTCGTCGCGAGCGCGCATTGTCCGAAATAAACGCCCAGCACGTCGTCGATCGGGTTGCGGATGTTGCCGAAGCTGCGGATGAAATTGGCGAGGCTGGCGTTGCGGAATCCGGTGCGTGCCTCCGAGTCCGCGACCTCGCCGTCGGTTTCGACCGGTTCGCCGCCCGCAAGCCCGCGCAACGTTTCCACGATGTCCGCCGCCGCCGCGCGCGGGCCGCGCCCGTCGAGCAGCGTGTCCGTCACGACCAGCGCGCCCGCGTTGATCAGCGGATTGCGCGGCACGCCCTTCTCGGCCTCGAGCTGGACGATCGAATTGAACGGCGAGCCGGAGGGTTCGCGGCCCACGCGCGTCCACAGCTCGGCCCCCGAACGCTTCAGCGCCATCGTCAGCGTGAAGACCTTCGAAACGCTTTGGATCGAGAACGGCACGCGCGCGTCGCCCGCGGCCGCGACCCTGCCGTCGAGATCGACGACCGCGATTCCGAAGCGCTTGGGATCGACGCGCGCCAGCGCGGGGATGTAATCCGCCACGCGGCCTTCGCCCGCGCGCGGGGCGAGTTCGGCGTGGATTTCGGCGACGAGGCTTTGCAGATCGGCCATCGCCGATGAGCCTATCACCGCGCGGGCGATCCGAGAAACGCGAGGGCGCCGCGCGCGGCGGCGCGGGCCGTCGAAAAGCACCCTTGCAGCAGGTAGCCGCCGGTGGGCGCCTCCCAATCCAGCATTTCGCCGGCCACGAAGGTTCCGGGTCGGGCGCGCAGCATGAAATTCGCGTCGACGGCGTCCAGCGTCACGCCGCCCGCGCTGGAGATCGCGCGCTCGATCCCGGCCGTCGCGGTCAGGCGCACGGGCACCGCTTTGATCCGCGCGGCCAGCGCCGCGGGGGCCAGGGCCGTCACGTCCGGATCCTCGCGCAGCAGCGCCAGCGCCGCGGGGGCGAACGCGACCGCGCGCTTGAGCCACGTCGAGAAGGACTTCGAACCGCGCGGCCGGTCGAGGCGCGCGGCGAGCTCGGTACGCGAAAGATCCGGCGCGAGATCGATCGTGGGCGACGCATGACCGTCGCGCGCGATCGCGTCGCGCAACGGCCCGGACAGCGCGTAAACGGCCCCACCTTCGATCCCGGTTTGCGTCAGCATCGCTTCCCCGCGCACGCGCCGGCCTTCGAACTCCAGCGCGATGCGCTTCAAAGGTTCGCCCGCATGCCGCGCGCGCAGATGCGCCGACCAGTCCGCGTGAAATCCGCAGTTCGACGGGACGAGCGGGGCGACCGCCGCCCCGGCCGCGCGCAAGGTCTCGACCCACGCGCCGTCCGCGCCGAGCTTGGGCCAGCTCGCCCCGCCCAGCGCCAGGATCGCCGCATCGCAGGAGAACGCGACCTGTCCGTCGGGACCGTCGAAGGCGAGCGCGCCTTGCGCGGACCAGCCGCGCCAAACGTGCCGCGCGCGCAGTTCGACGCCCAAATCGCCGAGGCGCTTCAACCACGCGCGCGCCAAGGGCGAGGCTTTCATCGCGCGCGGGAAGACCCGCCCCGAGGAGCCCACGAACGTCTCCGCCCCCAGACCGTCCGCCCATTCGCGCAACGCCGCCGGGGCGAACGCGGCGAGCGCGGGGCGCAAGGCGGCGGACGCCGCACCGTATCGCGCGTCGAACGCCGCGGCGGGTTCGGAGTGGGTGAGGTTGAGGCCCCCGCGGCCGGCGAGAAGAAATTTGCGCAAGGGCGCCGGCATCCGGTCGAACACGACGACGCGCGCGCCGCCCCGGGCGAGGGTTTCGGCGGCGAACAAGCCCGCCGGGCCCGCGCCGACGACCGCGACGATCGGTTCAGCGGCGGGCACGCGCGTTCAGGCGGGGTCGCCGATATTGAGCAGAATCGACAGGCGTGCCGCCAACTTGTCGGCCTGCACGGGCTTCAACACATAACCCGCGGGGCGAAGCTGCTTTGCTTGGTTGACCGTTTCGACGTCGCCATGCCCGGTCAGGAAGACGACCGGCACGTCGCACAGCGGCGGCGACAATTCGGTGCGCACGCGCTTGAGGAATTGAAGCCCCGTCACCGGCTTCATCGAAATGTCCGAAAGCACGACGTCGCAATGCGACATCGATTTGAGCGCGGTCAACGCCGCTTCGCCGTCGGCGGCTTCCTGGATTTGGTAGAAGCCGATATTGCGCAAGGTCTGCACGATCGTCCGGCGCACGACCGGATCGTCCTCGACGACGAGGATCGGATAGGCCGCGAATTCGACGCGATAGGGCGGCTTTGAGGGCGCGTTGGGCTTGTAGCCGGACATGGGGCGGACTCGAAACGAGGTACGATCCACTTAGGATAGGCCCAGCCGGGTGTTCGGCGCCACCCCCGATCTGCGTGCCCTTTCAGCGTCTTGCCGGGCGGGGGAAGGGGGGGTTGAGGGGGGCGGGGTCAGGGGCTATAAGCCTCGTCCTCGGAATGCCGGACGGGCCTCGTGCGTTTTGCCGGTCGATCCGACATACGCCTTTCTTCCCGCCAATGGAGCCCCTGGAATCATGGCCGACTACATCGTCAAAGACGTCTCGCTCGCCGAGTGGGGCCGCAAGGAACTTTCGATCGCCGAATCGGAAATGCCCGGCCTGATGGCCATCCGCGCCGAATACGGCGCGCAAAAGCCGTTGAAGGGCGCGCGCATCGCGGGCTCGCTGCACATGACCATCCAGACCGGCGTGCTGATCGAAACGCTGAAGGCGCTGGGGGCGGACGTGCGCTGGGCCTCGTGCAACATCTTCTCGACCCAGGATCACGCCGCCGCGGCGATCGCCGTCGCGGGCACGCCGGTCTTCGCCTACAAGGGCGAAACGCTGGAGGAATACTGGGACTACACCCACAAGATCTTCGAGTGGCACGACGGCGGCACGCCGAACATGATCCTCGACGACGGCGGCGACGCGACGCTGCTGATCCATCTCGGCATCAAGGCCGAGAAGGACCTCAAGGTCGTGTCGAATCCGACCAACGAGGAGGAGGAGATCCTCTACAAGGCGATCGCCAAGCGCGTGAAGGAGCAGCCCGGCTGGTACTCCAAGATGGGCAAGGCGATCCGCGGCGTGACCGAGGAAACCACGACCGGCGTGCATCGCCTCTACCTGATGGAGAAGGACGGCTCGCTGCTGTTCCCGGCGATCAACGTCAACGACTCGGTCACCAAGTCGAAGTTCGACAATCTCTACGGCTGCCGCGAGTCCCTGGTGGACGCCATCCGGCGCGCGACCGACGTGATGATGGCCGGCAAGGTCGCCGTCGTCGCCGGCTTCGGCGACGTGGGCAAGGGCTCGGCCGCCTCGCTCAAGCAGGCCGGCGCGCGCGTCCTCGTCACCGAAATCGATCCGATCTGCGCGCTGCAGGCGGCGATGGAAGGCTACGAGGTCGTGACCATGGAGGACGCGGCCCCGCGCGGCGACATCTTCGTCACCGCCACGGGCAACATCGACGTCATCACGGTGGACCACATGCGCGCGATGAAGGATCGCGCGATCGTGTGCAACATCGGCCACTTCGACAGCGAGATCCAAGTCGCCGCGCTGAAGAACTTCAAGTGGAACAACATCAAGCCGCAGGTCGACGAGATCGAGCTCGCCTCGGGCAAGCGCATCCTGCTGCTCGCCGAAGGCCGCCTCGTGAACCTCGGCTGCGCCACCGGCCACCCCAGCTTCGTGATGTCGTCCTCGTTCGCGAACCAGACGCTCGCGCAGCTCGAATTGTGGACCAAGCGCGACACCGGCGAATACAAGAACAAGGTCTACACGCTGCCCAAGCACCTCGACGAAAAGGTCGCGGCGCTGCACTTGGAGAAGATCGGCGTGAAGCTCTCGAAGCTCACGCCGGCGCAGGCCAAGTACATCAACGTGGCCCCGCAAGGCCCGTTCAAGGCCGACCACTACCGCTACTAGTCTTCCGTCCTTCGGGCGGAACGCGCGGCCGGCGGGGCGACCCGCCGGCCGTTTTCGTTTGGCGCGACGCGGGCGCGCTTCCTACACTCGCGGGCGATGGAAACGCTCCTGCTCGGTCTGTTGTTGGGGTTCGGCGCCGGCGGCGCATGGGCCTGGCGCGAGCGCGGCCGCGCGGCCCGCGAAGCCGTCCGCGCCGACGCGGCCGAGCGCGCCAAGAACGAACTCGCCGTGCGCGCCAATCTCCAGCGGGTGGAGCGCGAGGCGGCCGAAGACGCGGTGCGCCGGCTCGAAGCCGCCCTCGACGCGCTGCCCGTGCCGCTGTGGCGGCGCGATTCCGAACAGCGTCTGGCTTGGTGCAACGCGGCCTATGCGGTCGCCGCGGGCGCCGAGCGCGCCGCGCTGGTCGACGGGGCGGCGCAACTGGGCGGCGAAGCGCTCGCGCGCAAGCACGCGGCGCTCGCGCGGCTCGCGCTGGCCGCGCGCACGGCGCAGAGCGAGCCTTCGCATCTGATCGTCGCGGGCGCGCGGCGGCTCTACGATTTCGTCGAGGCGCCGCTGCCCGACGGCGGCACGATCGGCATGGCCGTCGACCAGACCGAACGCGAGGACGCCGGAATCGAACTCGCCCGGCACATCGGCGCGCAAGGCGCCGTGCTGGAAACCATGCCCGTCGCCATCGCGATCTTCGGGCCCGACCGGCGGCTCAAATACTTCAACGGGGCCTATGCGCGATTGTGGCGCGTAGACGAGGATTGGCTGGCCGCCGAACCCGAATACGGCGAGGTGCTGGAACGCCTGCGCGAACGCCGGCGCCTGCCCGAATTCGCCGATTTCCGGATGTTCAAGCGCCAGCGTCTGGCGCTGTTCGAATCGATCTTCGAGCCGATCGACGAACTGATGTACCTGCCCGACGGGACGACGCTGCGCGAGCGCTGCCTGCCGCATCCGCTGGGCGGGCTGTTGTTCGCCTTCGAGGACGTTTCGGACCGGCTGACGCTCGAACGCTCCTACAACACGCTGATCGCCGTGCAGCGCGCCACCCTCGACAATCTGCAGGAGGGCGTCGCCGTGTTCGGTTCGGACGGCCGCCTGAAGCTGCACAATCCCGCCTTCGCGCGGATCTGGAACATCCCCGACGCCGCGTTCATCGCCGAACCGCGCGCGGGCGAGGTGGTCGAGTACATGCGCCCCTTCTATCCGACCCGCGACGATTGGGAGGAAACGAAGGCCCGGTTGGCCGAGGACATCGGCGGGCGCGAGCCCGCGCGCGCGCGCATCGAACGCGCCGACGGCTGCGTGCTGGATTACGCGCTGGTGCCGCTGCCCGACGGGGCGACGCAGCTTTCCTATCTCGACGTCACCGACAAGGTGCGCGTCGAGCGCGCGTTGCGCGAACGCGCCGAGGCGTTGGAGGCGGCCGACCGCCTCAAATCGGAATTCATTTCGACGGTGTCCTACGAACTGCGCACGCCGCTCAACACGATCATCGGCTTCGCCGAAATGCTCGCCAAACGCTATTTCGGCCCGCTCAACGAGCGCCAGGTCGAGTATTGCGACGACATCCTGTCGGCGTCGCACCGGTTGCTCGCGATCATCAACGACATCCTCGATCTCGCCTCGATCGACGCGGGCCGCATGACCCTCGATCTGGCCCCGGTCGCGCCGGGCGATCTGCTGCACGACACCGCGCAGATCATGGGCGATCTCGCGCGCGAAAGCGGCCTGTCGATCGAGGTCAAGCTCGCCGGCGCCGTACCGCGCATCCGGGGCGATTCGCGCCGGCTCAAGCAGGCGCTGTGCAACCTCGTTTCCAACGCGATCAAGTTCACGCCCGCAGGCGGCACGATCACCCTGGCCGCCGAGCCCGCGGGCGCCATGGTCGCCCTTGCGGTCGCCGACACCGGTACGGGAATCGCCGCCGAGGATCAGCGCCGCGTGTTCAAGGAGTTCGAGCGCGGCTCCTCGCCCGACTCGCGGCGGATGGGCGCGGGACTGGGCCTGTCGCTGGTCCAGCGCATCGTCGAATTGCACGGCGGCACCGTGCATCTCGCCTCGCTCGAAGGGCACGGCACGACCGTGCTCGCGCGGGTGCCCGTCTGGCGGGACTGAGCGACGCCGGTGCGCCGGCGCCCTGTCAGGCGCCCGGCACGCCCGCGGTCGTCGAATACTCGAAATGGTGGACTTCGCCGGGGCGGCAGATCGCGCGCGCGGCGTGTGCCGCGGCCGCGGCCTCCGCGAAGCCCGACAGGATCAGCTTCAGCTTGCCCGGATAATGCGCGATGTCGCCGATCGCGAAAATGCCGGGCGCCGAGGTCGAGGAATCGCGTTGCTCGACCTTGATGTGGCTTTTGTCGAGCGCCAGGCCCCATTCGGCGATGGGGCCGAGATTCATCGACAGCCCGAAGAAGGCGAGCAGCGCGTCCGCCGGCAGCCGCCGCGTCTTGCCGTCCAGGTCCTTGACCAGCACTGCGCTCAGCGCGCCAGGCTCGCCCTCCAGCGCGTCGAGCTGATAGGGCGTGACCATATCGATCTTGCCCGCATCGGCCAGCGCCTTGACCTTGGCGGCCGTATCCGGCGCCGCGCGGAACTTGTCGCGGCGGTGGATGACCATCACGCGCGCGGCGACGTCGGCCAAGCTCAACGCCCAATCGAGCGCCGAATCGCCGCCGCCGGCGATCGCCACGCGCTTGCCGCGGAACACCTCGCGGCTGTTGACCAGATAGTGCACGCCCTTGTTCTCGAACTCGTCGATGCGCGCCAACGGCGGCTTGTTGGGCCCGAAGGCGCCCACGCCCGCGGCGATCATCACGGTCTTGGCCAGAATGCGCGTGCCCGCCGAGGTGGTCAGCGCCCACGCCTCGCCTTCGCGCGCCAGTTTTTCGACGCGCTGGCCCAGATGGTAGACCGGGGCGAACGGCGCCGCCTGTTCCTGCAGCTTCGCGATCAGATCGGCCGCGTCGATCTTGGGATGGCCGGGAATGTCGTAGATCGGTTTTTCCGGATAGAGGGCCGCGCATTGCCCGCCCGCGAAATCGAGCGCGTCGATCACGTGGGTCTTCAGCTTCAGCATGCCGCATTCGAACACGGCGAAGAGGCCGACGGGGCCGGCCCCGACGATGGCGACGTCGGTGGTGTGGGTCTGGGACATGGGCGCCATTCATGGCCGCGCGCGGCCGGGTTTTCAACGGATTTCCGCGCGCATTCCGGCGCGGCCGGAATCCGGGTAAAACCCCCAGCCATGGTCGACCCAGCCCCGATTCGGATCGTCGAACTGCCCGACGCCGCGGCGACCCGCGCGTTCGCCGCGAAGCTCGCCCCGCTCGCGCGGCCGGGCGATGCGCTGACGCTGTCGGGCGATCTGGGGATGGGCAAAACCGAATTCGCGCGCGGTTTCGTGCGCGCCAGGGCGGGGCGGGACATCGAAGTGCCCAGCCCGACCTTCACGCTGGTGCAGACCTACGATCTGCCGGGCGGGGAGATCTGGCATTTCGACCTTTATCGGCTCGCCGATCCCGAGGAGATCTGGGAACTCGGCTGGGAAGCGGCGCGCGAAGGCGCCATCGCGTTGATCGAGTGGCCGGAACGGCTGGGGCCCCATCTGCCGGCGGATCGCCTGGCGATCGGCCTTGCGCCCGGTGCGGGCGAAACCGCGCGGATCGCCACGCTGTCGGGCGCGGCCGCGTGGGCCCGACGCTTGGAGGCGGCCGATGCCCCTTGACGCGATGCGCCCGCGCGAGGCGGCGCGCGGTTTCCTCGACGGCCACGGCTGGGCCGGCATCGCGCCGGCCCCGCTCGCAGGCGACGCCAGCTTCCGCAAGTATTTCCGCCTCGTCGACGGGGCGCGCCGCGCCGTGCTGATGGACGCCCCGCCGCCGCAGGAGGATGTCCGGCCCTTCGTCAAACTCGCCGCGCATTTGCGCGCGCTCGGCCTGTCGGCGCCGCGCATCGACGCGGCGGACGAAGGCGCGGGCTTCCTGCTGCTCGAAGATCTCGGCGACGACACGTTCGCGCGCGCGCTGGCCGCCGGGGCGGACGAAGCCGCCCTCTACGCCGCCGCGACCGACGTGCTGGTCGCGCTGCACGCGCATCCCGCCCAGACGCGCGTCGACTGCCCCGCCTACGACGCCGCGGTCCTCGACCGCGAGGCGGCCTTGCTGCTCGATTGGTTTTTGCCCGAATGGGGCGCGCGCCCCGATGCGGCCGTGCGCGCGGCGTATTTCGAGGCCTGGGCGCACGTCTATCCGCGCGCGGCCGTCGGCGGACCGGCCTTGGTCTTGCGCGACTTCCACATCGACAATCTGATGCGCTTGCCGCGCACCGGGATCGCGGCGTGCGGCTTGCTGGATTTCCAGGACGCGCTGATCGGTTCGCCCGCCTACGATCTGGCGAGCCTGATCGGCGACGCGCGCCGGGACGTGCCGCCCGGCATCGCGCGCGCCTGCGTCGAGCGCTACCTCGCGGCACGGCCCGATCTGCCGCCCGCCGCGTTCGAGGCGGCGCTCGCCGTCCTGTCCGCGCAGCGCAACGCGAAGATCGCCGGGATTTTCGTGCGGCTGTTCCGCCGCGACGGCAAGCCGCATTACCTCAAGCATATCGACCGGGTCTGGCGCCTGCTCGCGTGCGATCTCGCCCATCCCGCGCTCGCCCCCGTGCGCGCATGGTTCGACGCCCACGTGCCGCCCGCTTGGCGCAGAACCCCGCCGATCGAGGTGCCGGCATGACGACGATCGACACGGGCATGGTTCTGGCGGCGGGGCTGGGCAAGCGCATGCGCCCGCTGACCGACACGCTGCCCAAACCGATGGTGCCCGTGGCCGGCCGCGCGCTGATCGACCGCGTGATCGACCGGATGATCGAGGCGGATGTTCGCCGCGTCGTCGCCAACATCCACCATCACCGGGCCACGCTCGAAACCCACCTCAAAACCCGCCGCGACGTGCCCGTCGTGACGGTCCACGAACCCGATCTGCTCGAAACCGGCGGCGGCGTCTTGAACGCGCTGCCGGTGCTGGGGCCCACGCCCTTCTATTGCGCGAACGCCGACGTGCTGTGGTTCGACGGACCCAAGCCCGCGTTGCGCCGTCTGGCCGAAGCCTGGGACGACGCCAAGATGGACGTGCTGCTCTTGATGCAGTCGGCGGCGTTCGCGCGCGGCTACGACGGGCGCGGGGATTATTTCCTCGATCCCGCGGGCAAAGCGCGGCGTCGGCGCGATCCGGAAATCGCGTCGTTCGTTTTCGCGGGCGTGCAGATCCTGCACCCGCGCGCGCTGGCGGGTTTCGCGCCGGGCGCATTCTCGCTCAACAAGGTGTACGACGCGGCCGAAGCCAAAGGCCGTTTGTGGGGCGTGGTGCACGACGGGTTGTGGTTCCACGTCGGCACGCCCGATTCGATCGCCGCCACCGAACGCGACCTCGGCTGGACGAAGCCGAAGGCCTGATCCGGATGGGCATCTCGACCATTCCGGCGGGGGCCGATTTTCTGGCGGCGCTGGCCCGCGGGATCCGTGGGGCGTTGGGCGACGATCCCGCGGTCATGGCGCGCGCGACGATCCTGCTGCCCAATCGCCGCGCCGTCCGCGCGTTGACCGAAGCCTTTCTGGCCGAGGCGGGCGGCAAACCGCTGCTGCCGCCCCGCTTGACCGCGATCGGCGACGTCGACGAGGACGAGCTGATCCTGACCGGTGCGGCGGCCGATCTCGACGCCGGGTTGCCGCCCGCCATCGATCCGACCGCGCGCGCGCTGACGCTCGCCGCCCTCGTCGCCAAGCGCGGGGATCTCGACCTGTCCCCGGCGGCGGCGCTCAAGCTCGCCCGCGCGCTCGCCGAACTGCTCGACTCGCTGCAGATCGAGGAAATTCCGTGGGACGGCTTCGACGGGCTGGTGCCGGCCGATTACGCCGACCATTGGGGGCGTACGCTTGATTTCCTCAAGATCCTGCGCGAAGCGTGGCCGCGGATTTTGGCCGAGCGCGGCCAGATGGATCCGCAAGCCCGGCGCGTGAAGCTGATCCGCGCGCTCGCCGCGCGGTGGGCGGCGACCCCACCGCCGGGGCCGATTTGGGCCGCGGGTTCGACGGGGTCGGTGCCCGCGACGGCGCATCTGCTCAAAACGATCGCCGACCTGCCGCAAGGCGAAGTGGTGTTGCCGGGCCTCGATCTCGCCGCCGACGCCGCCACGTGGGAGGCGATCGGCCGCGAGCCGTCGCATCCGCAATACGGTCTGCATCATCTGTTGCTGCGCATGGAACGCACCCGCGACCAAGTGCGCGTGTGGCCGGGGACCGCGCCGGGGCCGCGCGCGGCGCTGGCGGCCGAGGCGCTGCGCCCCGCGCAGACGACCGACCGGTGGCGCGCGCTCGCAGCACAGCCCGACGCGGCGTTCGCGGGTCTCGCGCGGATCGAGGCGGCCGACGGCGATTCGGAAGCCGCGGCGATCGCGCTGGCCTTGCGCGAGGCGTTGGAGAGTCCCGGCCGCACCGCCACGCTCGTGACCGCCGACCGGGCGCTTGCACGCCGGGTGTCGGCCAAGCTGCGCCGTTGGGGGATCGAAGCCGACGACACGGCCGGGGCGGCGCTCGACCGCGCGCCGCCCGCCGTTTTGATCCGGTTGCTCGCGCGCGCCTGGGCGGCCGGCCTGCCTCCGGTGGAATTGCTCGCGTTGCTGAAACATCCGCTCGTGCGGATGGGCGAAACGCGCGAAGCCCATCTCGATCGCGCACGCGAACTCGACCGCGAAGTCTTGCGCGGACCTCGGCCCGCGCCGGGTCTCGCGGGCTTGCGCGCGGCGATCCCGCCGCACCGGACGGCGCGGCTTGCCCCCTTCGTCGAACGGTTCGCGGCAGCACTGGCGCCGTTGGCGGCGGCCGGGCAAGCGCCGCTCGCGCGTTTGCGCGCCCATATGGCGGCGGCCGAAGCGCTGGCAAGCGACGAAGCCGGGCGCACGCGATTGTGGGACGGCGAAGCGGGCAACGCGCTCGCGCGCATGCTGGCGCGGCTCATCGAGTCCGACGCGCCGCAAGATCCGATCGCGGCCGAGGCGTTCCCCGATCTGCTCGACGAACTGCTCGCCGGCGCGGTTTGGCGGCCCCCTTACGGCGGCCATCCGCGCCTGACGATCCGCGGCACCATCGAAGCGCGCTTGGTGTCGGCCGACTTCGTCGTACTCGGCGGGCTCAACGAAGGCGCTTGGCCCGGCGAGGCGCGCGAAGACCCGTGGTTGTCGCGCCCCATGCGCGCCAAGATCGGGCTGCCGCCGCTCGAACGCCAGATCGGCTTGGCCGCGCACGATTTCGCCCAAGCCTTCGCCGGGGGGGCGGTGCTGCTGTCGCGCGCGCGCAAAACCGATTCGGGTCCGGCGGTCGCTTCGCGCTGGCTCGTCCGGCTCGACGCGCTGTTGGGGCGGGATTCGCGTTGGCTCGGCGCGCTCGATCCGGACAAGCCCGCCTGGGCCGCGCGCTTGGCCGGTGCGGACCGCCCCCCGGCGCCGATCGCCAAGCCCGCGCCGCGCCCGCCGGTCGCCGCGCGGCCGCGCAAATTGTCGGTCACGCGGATCGAAAAGCTGTTTCGCGATCCCTATGCGATCTATGCCTCGAAAATCCTGCGCCTCGAAGCGCTGGAGGATCTCGACGCCGACGTCGACGCGCTGGTGCGCGGCAAGGTCTATCACCGTGCGATGGAGTTGTTCGCCGGCGCCCATCCGCAAACGTTACCCGCCGACGCGCGCACGGCTTTGCTCGCGGCCGCGCGCCGGGCCTTCGAAGAATACGGGATCGGCGCCGAAATCAGCGCCTATTGGTGGCCGAGGGTCGAGGCGATGGCCGATTGGTACGTCGATGCCGAACGCGCGCGCCGCGCGGACGGCACGCGGGTGGTCGCGGTCGAGGTCAAGGGCGCGCGCAACTTCGGCGGATTCACGCTGACGGCCAAGGCCGACCGCATCGACCGCGATGCGGCCGGCGGGCTTGTCGTCCTCGACTACAAGACCGGCGGTGCGTCCAGCGCCAAGCAGGTCGAGACGGGATTCGCGCCGCAATTGCCGCTGGAGGCGCTGATCGCCGAGGCGGGCGGTTTCGAAGGCGTGCCGGCAGGCGAGGTCGCGGCCCTCGTCTATGTCGGGCTCGGCGCCACGCGCCCGGGTTTCACGACAGTGGCTCCCGAGAATGCGAGCATCCCGGATTTGCGCGCCTTCCTTGCGCGCGCGCACGCCGATTTCGTCAAGCTGATTGCCGAATACGCCGATCCGGCCACGCCCTATCTTTCCCGCCCGCGCATGCAATACGAGAAGGATGCGGGCGATTACGACCATTTGGCGCGCGTGGCGGAATGGTCGGCCGGCGGGGGCGGCGACGAATGACCGCCGGCGATCCGATCGAAGCGGGCCTCGCCAACCAGCGCGCCGCCGCAGACCCAGATTTCACGGTTTGGGTTTCGGCGAACGCCGGAGCGGGCAAAACGCACGTTTTGACGACGCGCATCGTCAATCTGCTGCTGCGCGCCGTCCGCCCGTCGGCGATTCTCTGTCTGACCTTCACGAAGGCCGCGGCGGCGGAAATGCGCGGACGCCTCGCGCGGCTCCTGGCCGAGTGGGCCACGTGCACCGACGCCGATCTGCGCACGGCGTTGCGCGAACGGTTGGGCCGCGCGCCCGACGACGCGGAAATGGCGCGCGCGCGCGTGCTGTTCGCCTCGGTCCTCGAAGCGCCCGGCGGTTTGCGCATCCAGACGATCCATGCGTTCTGCGAGTCCCTGCTCAAGCGCTTTCCGCTCGAAGCGGGCGTGCCGCCGCATTTCGCCGTCGCCGACGAGGCGACCGCCGGCGAGTTGCTGACCCGGGCGCGCGCCGCACTGGTCGCCGATCCCGCCTCGGCGGCGTCGCTTCGGATCGTCGCCTCGGCGGCGAACGAAGCGCGCGTCTTCGATTTGATCGATGCGGTCGTGGGCGAAGGGGCGAAACTCGACGCGCTGGCCGAGGCGGGCATCGAAGCGGAGATCGCGCGCCGCCGGGCGGCCTTCGGTCTCGGCCCCGACGACACGCCCGCCTCGCTGCGCGCGGCTTACGTGGCGGGCTTGGACATGCCGGCATTGCGCGCCGCGATCGGGGCGATGGGGACGCAAGGCAGCGACGCCAATCGCACGCAAGCCGCGGTATTGTCCGCATGGCTCGACGGCGATAAGGACGATCCCGAGCCCTGGCTGAAGATCTTGCTGACCGAAAAGGGCACGCCGCGCCAGAAATGGCTGGTCAAGAAATTCCAGGACTCCGCACCCGAGCACGCCGCCGTCCTGTTCGCCGAGCAACGGCGCGCCGAAAGCTTTGCGACGGCGACGGCCGCCGCGGAAATCCATCGGCGTTCGTCGGCGTTGCTGCGCTTGGCGGCGACGGTTCGGCACGGCTATGCGGCACGCAAGGCCGCCGCCGCACTGCTCGATTACGACGATTTGATCGCCAAAGCCGTCCGGTTGCTGGAGGCGGGCGCCGCCTGGGTCCTTTACAAGCTGGATGGCGGCATCGAGCACGTTCTGGTCGACGAGGCGCAAGACACCGCGCCCGCGCAATGGCGCGTCGTGCGCGCGCTGACGGCGGAGTATTTCGCGGGCGAAGGCACCGCCGCGCGCGGCCGGACCGTCTTCGTCGTCGGCGACGAAAAACAGTCGATCTTCTCCTTCCAAGGCGCCGATTTGGACGCGTTCGCCGCCACGCGGACCGATTTCGCGGCGCGCGCGGGGACCGCGTGGCGCGAGGTGCCGTTGCAGGTCTCGTTCCGCTCCGCCCCGGCGGTGCTGGAGATCGTGGACCGCGCCTTCGCGGGCGAGGGGGGGCGCAAGGGCGTGTCGCAAAGCGAGATCGCCCACCGCGCGCGGCGCGCGGGCGCCGGCGGACGGGTCGATTTGTGGCCGCTTTTCCTCGAGGACGAGAAGGTCGCGCGGCGCCATTGGGACCGGCCGGTCGATTACGAGGGGACGACGCACCCCTCCACGCGCTTGGCCACCGCGATCGCGTCGACGCTCGCGGCGTGGATCGGCCGCGAAACGCTGCCCGCGTTGGGCCGCACGGTCGAAGCGGGCGACGTGTTGATCCTGGTGCGCAAGCGCGACCGGTTCTTCGAAGCGATGGTCAAAGCCCTCAAGCGCGCGGGCGTGCCGGTCGCGGGGGCCGACCGTCTCGTGCTCGGCGCGGAAATCGCGGTCATGGATTTGCTCGCACTCGCGCGCTTCTGCCTGCAGCCGGGCGACGATCTGTCGCTCGCCGAGGCGCTCAAATCGCCGCTGTTCGGTTTCGACGACGAGGATCTGTTCGCCCTCGCCCACGGGCGCGAGGGCCGTTTGTGGCGGGCGTTGCGCACCCGCGCCGAAGAACGCCCGCTGTGGCTGCGCGCGCGCGAAACCTTGCGCGCCCTGCGCGCCAAGGCGGATTTCGCGGCACCCTACGAGTTCTTCGCGGGCGCGCTCGACGCGGCCGACGGCAAAGCCGCGATGCTCGCCCGCCTCGGCCCCGACGCGGCCGATCCGCTCGACGAATTCCTCGCCGCCGCGCTCGCCTTCGAGCGCGCGCATCCGCCTTCCTTGCAGCAATTCCTCGCGTGGTTCGAACGCGGCGGGGCGCAAGTGAAGCGCGACATGGAGGGCGCGCATGGCCGCGTGCGGGTCATGACCGTGCACGGCGCCAAGGGATTGGAGGCGCCTGTCGTCTTCCTGCCCGACACTTGCGGCTTGCCCGCAGCCCCCAAAGCGCCGTTGTGGAGCGTCGATGCGCCCGCTTTCCCGCTGTGGTGGCCGACGGGCAAGGATACGTTCCAGACGTGCGCCGACGCCAAGGCGGCGGCGACGGCGCGGGCTCTCGCCGAATACCGGCGGCTGCTTTACGTCGCGGCGACCCGCGCGCGCGACCGGTTGGTCGTTTGCGGCTGGGCGAAGGACGCGGCCAAGCCGGAGTCCTGGTACACCACGCTGGCCGCGGCGATCGAATCGCATCCGGCCGCCAAGCCCGACAAGCGGCCCGACGGTGCGGACATCGTCGTCGTCGAACGCACGCCGGTCGACGTGGACGCCGCCGCCGCGCCGGGCTTCGTTTCGCGGCCCGTGAACCCGCTCCCCGGTTGGGCGGCGGCGCGCACGGCACCGGCCGAACCCGAACCGCCCAAACCGCTGGTCCCCTCGCGCGAAGCCGAAGCGCCCGCCGCCGCCTCGCCGTTGGCGGCCGCGCGCGCGCAAGGGCTGAAGCGCGGCACGTTGATCCACCGTCTGCTGCAAACCCTGCCCGACCTGCCGGCCGATGCGCGCGCGGCGGCGGCGCGCCGCTTCCTCGACCGGCCGGGCCATGGCCTGACCGAAGCCGAGCGCGCCGAAATCGCGCGCGAGACCCTCGCGTTGTTCGAACTGCCGGAATTCGCCGCCGCATGGTCGGGCGAAGGCTTGGCCGAGGCCGCGATCGTCGCGCGCGTGGGCGGGCGGGCGCTCGCCGGCCGCATCGATCGCATCGTCGTGACCGCGGACGCGGTCCACGTGATCGACTTCAAGACCAATCGGCCGCCGCCCGAGCGCGTCGAGGACGTGCCGCCCGCTTATCTCGCGCAGCTCGCCGCCTATCGCGCGGCGCTGATCCCGCTTTATCCCGACCGGCCGATCCGGGCGGCGTTGCTGTGGACATTCGCCCCCCGTTTGCAGGCCATCCCGGCCGCCTTGCTCGACGCCCACGCGCCGTAAGTCCCGGAAAGAAAAGGCGCAAGGCGGCGTTGCGCGCGGCGCGGGGCTCGCCCGCCTTGACCCGCCGGGCGGGGCTTCTTACCTTTCCCTTCGGTCCGCCATACCCCCCTTCCGAGTCGGCGGCGGACCGAAATCGTCATTTCCGCCTTCTCCCTTTCCGCACGAGGCGCCGCCATGGCCACCACGACCAAAGTCACCGATTCGAGCTTCCAGTCCGACGTGCTCCAGTCCAAGGGGCCCGTGCTCGTGGATTTCTGGGCGGAATGGTGCGGCCCGTGCAAGCAGATCGCCCCGGCGCTCGACGATCTCGCCAAGGACATGGCGGGCAAGCTGACGGTCGCGAAGATCAACATCGACGAAAACCCGCAAACGCCGTCGAAATACGGCGTGCGCGGCATCCCCACGCTCATGCTGTTCGAGAACGGCGAAGTGAAGGCCACCAAGATCGGTTCGATGCCGAAGAGCGGCCTTTACACTTGGGTCCAATCGGTCATCTGAACCGGTTTCCCCGAACACGGGGGTACGCTTCGAACCCCGGCCCGGACGCGCCGCCGTCCCGCGCCGGGGTTTTTCTTTGTCAGCCGTTTTCCGCCAGCACGCGGCCGCACAGATAAAGCGAACCGCAGATCAGCACAGGCACGTCCGCCGAAGCGCCGCGCGCAAGGTCCGCCACCGCCGCGTCGACCGACGCGGCTTCGGCGACGTCGCCGATGCCGCATGCCCTTGCCGCATCGGCGATCGCGCGCGCGGGCAGCGACAGGGCTTCGTCGGGAATCGCGATGGCGCGCAAGCGACGCACGCGCCCGGCGACGTGGCGCAGGAAATCGCCGGGGACTTTCGTCGACAGCATGCCGAAGACGAGGTCGATCCGCCGCGCCGGTTCCCACAGCGCCAGCGCTTCGCCCGCCGCTTCGTTGTGCCCGCCGTCCAGATAAAGCCTTGCTTCGGGCGGCAAAGCGGCGGCCAACGGGCCGCGCGTCAGGCGTTGCAGCCGGGCGGGCCATTCGGCGCGCGCCACACCTTGGGCGATCGCCGCGTCGGGCAGTCCCAATTCCTCGGCGCACGCCACGGCCAACGCGGCGTTTGCGTATTGATGGGCGCCGGGCAAGGCGGGCTTGGGCAGGGTGCGGGATTTGCGGCCGCGGAATTCGAAGCCCGCATCGCCGACGGCGAAATCCCATTCCGTGCCGTGGCGGCGCAGTGGCGCGCCCAGCAGGCCCGCGCGCTCGGCGAACACGCGCGCGGCGTCGGCCGGTTGCACGCCCACCAGGCACGGCACGCCGGGTTTGATGATCCCGGCCTTCTCGCCGGCGATCGCCGCGATCGTGTCGCCCAGATACTGCATGTGATCGAAGGATATCGGCGTCAACGCGACGAGTTGGGGCCGGGGGACCAGATTGGTCGCGTCGAGGCGGCCGCCCATGCCGGTTTCCAGCAGCGTCCGGTCGGCCTTCGCTCGCGCGAAGGCCAGGAAGGCGGCGGCGGTCGTGATTTCGAAGAACGTGATCGGCGCGCCCGCGTTGACGCGCTCGATCTCGGCGAGGATGGCGGCCAGATCGGCGTCGTCGATCAACGCGCCCGCCACGCGGATTCGCTCGTTGAAGCGCACGAGATGGGGCGAGGTGTAGACGTGCACGCGCTCGCCCGCCGCTTCGCACATCGCGCGCAGATAGGCGAGCGTCGAGCCTTTGCCGTTGGTGCCCGCGACGTGCACGACCGGCGGCAGGGACAGATGCGGATCGCCGAGCGAGCGCAGCAGCCGGATCATCCGGTCGAGCGACAGGTCGATCGCCTTGGGGTGGAGCGTCTTGAGCCGCTCCAGGATCGGATCGGCGGTCACGCGCGCGTCCGTTACTTCTTGGCGGGAATGTCGAGTTGCTTTTGCGGCAGAGCCACGACCTCCGCCGGCGCGCGCGCCTGGGTCAGCAACCCGAGCAGCTTGCCGATCGTCGCGCGAAGTTCGTGGCGGTGCACCACCATGTCGACCATGCCGTGGTCGAGCAGGTATTCGGCCTTCTGGAAGCCGGCGGGCAATTTCTCGCGGATCGTCTCCTCGATCACGCGCGCGCCCGCGAAACCGATCGTCGCGCCGGGCTCGGCGATGGCGACGTCGCCCAGCATGGCGAAACTGGCCGACACGCCGCCGGTCGTCGGATCGGTCAGCAACACGATGTAGGGCAGGCCCGCTTCCTTGACTTCCTCGGCCGCGATCACCGTGCGCGGCAACTGCATCAGGGACAGAATGCCTTCCTGCATGCGCGCGCCGCCCGAGGCGGGCACGACGATCAAGGCGGCCTGCTGCAGCACGGCCAGGCGCGCGGCGGCGAGCAGCGCTTCGCCGACCGCGATCCCCATCGAGCCGCCCTGGAATTCGAAATCGAACGCCGCGATCACGGACGGCGCGCCGCCGACGCGGCCATGCGCCACCAGGATCGCGTCCTGTTCGCCGGTCTTCTCGCGCGCGGCCTTCAAACGGTCGGCATATTTCTTCTGATCGCGGAACTTCAGCGGGTCCTGGATCGTCTTGGGCAATTCGATGCGCGCATAGGCGCCGTCGTCGAATAGCGTTTCCAGCCGGCGCTTGGCGGGCAAACGCATGTGGTGCCCGCAATGGGTGCAGACGCGCTGGTTCGCCTCCAGATCGCGGTGGAAGATCATCTTCCCGCACGCCGGGCAGGTGTCCCACAGATTGTCCGGCACCTCCGTCTTGCGGACGAGGGCGCGGATCTTCGGACGGACGAAGTTGGTCAGCCAGCTCATGCCGCACTCGACTTGGCGCGCGCCCCGCGCACGGCGGCCGAAAGCGCGCGCACCAGCGCGTGCAACGGCGCCACGGGGTCGGATTTGGCGGCGATCGCGTCGGCGACCGTCTGGACGAGCGCCGAGCCCACGACGGCCGCGTCCGCGTGCTTGGCGATCGCGGCGGCACCGTCCGGCGTCTTGATGCCGAAGCCCACGGCGACCGGCAGTTTCGTGTGCCGCTTGATGCGCGCGACGGCCGCTTGCACGTCGCCCGCCGCGGCCGATTTGGTGCCCGTGACGCCGAGCACGGCGACGTAATAGAGGAAGCCCGACGCGCCTTCGAGCACGACCGGCAAGCGCTTGTCGTCGGTCGTGGGCGTGGCCAGGCGCACGAGATCGAGGCCCGCGGCCTTGGCGTAGGGGCGCAATTCCGAGTCTTCCTCGGGCGGCAGATCGACGACGATCAAGCCGTCCGCGCCCGCGGCGGCCGCGTCCTTGCAGAAGCGTTCGGGCCCGTAGATGTAGATCGGATTGAAATAGCCCATCAGCACGACCGGCGTCGTGCGGTCCTTGGCGCGGAAGGCGCGCAGGATATCGAGCGTGCCGCGCGTGGATGCGCCTTGGGCGAGCGCGCGTAAGCCCGCGGCCTGGATCGCCGGACCGTCGGCCATCGGATCGGAGAAGGGCAGGCCCAATTCGATCACGTCGGCGCCCGCGGCCGGCAGGCCGTCGACGATCGCTTGCGCGGTCGCGGCGTCCGGATCGCCGGCCATGACGTAGGTCACGAGGCCCGCGCGGCCCTCGGCCGACAGCTTGGCGAAAGTGGCGGCGAGGCGGCTCATAGCTTCACGCCCAGACGTTCGGCCAGCGCGAAGATATCCTTGTCGCCGCGCCCGCACAGATTCATGACGACGATCTTGTCCTTGGACATTTTGGGCGCGATCCGCGCCACATGCGCCAGCGCGTGCGCGGGTTCGAGCGCCGGCAGGATCCCCTCGGTGCGCGCGCACAGCTTGAAGCCCTCGATCGCGTCCTCGTCGGTTGCCGCGACGTAGTTCACGCGCTTGATCTCGTGCAGCCAGGCGTGTTCCGGGCCGATGCCGGGATAGTCGAGCCCGGCGGAGATCGAGTGCGCCTCCTGGATCTGGCCATCGTCGTCCATCAACAGATAGGTGCGATTGCCGTGCAGCACGCCGGGCTTGCCGCCTTGCAGAGAAGCCGCGTGCTTGCCCGTGCCGAGCCCAAGCCCCGCGGCCTCCACCGCGTCCATCGCGACCTCGCGGTCGTCGAGGAAGGGATGGAACAGCCCCATGGCGTTCGATCCGCCGCCGATGCAGGCGACCAGCAGATCGGGCAGGCGGCCTTCGGCTTCGAGCATCTGGGCGCGGGCCTCGCGGCCGATCACGGACTGGAAATCGCGCACCATCGCCGGGTAGGGATGGGGGCCCGCGACCGTGCCGATGATGTAGAACGTGTCCTCGACATTCGCGACCCAGTCGCGCAGCGCGTCGTTGAGCGCGTCCTTCAGCGTGCCGGTCCCCGACGTGACGGGACGCACTTCGGCGCCGAGCATCTTCATGCGGAAGACGTTGGGCGCTTGGCGCTCGATGTCGGTGGCGCCCATGTAGACGACGCATTTCAACCCGAACAGCGCGCAGACGGTGGCGGTCGCCACGCCGTGCTGGCCCGCTCCGGTTTCGGCGATGATGCGCGTCTTGCCCATGCGCTTGGCCAGCAGGATCTGGCCCATCGTGTTGTTGATCTTGTGCGAGCCGGTATGGTTCAGCTCGTCGCGCTTGAAATAGACCTTGGCGCCGCCCAGTTCGGCGGTCAGCCGTTCGGCGAACCACAGCGGCGACGGCCGCCCGACGTAATCCTTCAGATAGCGGTCGAGCTCGGCCTGGAAGGCCGGATCCTTCTTCGCGGCCTCGTAGGCGCGCTCGACGTCGAGGATCAACGGCATCAGCGTTTCGGCGACGTAGCGTCCGCCGAAAATGCCGAAATGCCCGCGCTCGTCCGGGCCGGCGCGGAAGGAGTTCAAAGCGGTCATGGCGCCAGGGTTATAGCCCGGGCCAATTCAGGGTCAAACCCCCGATTTCCGCGCCGCCTTCACGAATTCCACGATCAATTCCGGGGACTTGACGCCCGGCGCGCGTTCCACGCCCGAGGACACGTCGACTTCCCGTGCGCCCGATACGCCGATCGCCCGGGCGACGTTGTCCGGCGTCAGGCCGCCCGACAGCATCCACGGCATCGCGAAGGCGGCGCCCGTCAGGATCGACCAATCGAAGCTGACGGCGTTTCCGCCCGGCAAAGCGCCGGGCCGTTTCGGCGGTTTGGCGTCGAACAAGACGCGTTCGACGGCACCCGCGTAGTCGGTCGCCCGGGCGAGGTCGGCCTTTTCGGACACGCCCAGCGCCTTCATGACCGGTATGCCGAACTTGGCGGCGACCGCGCGGCAGCGTTCGGGCGTTTCCCGCCCGTGCAGTTGCAAAAGGCCCGGGCGCAGAGCGGTGACGATCGGGCCCAACACGTCGTCATCCGCGTCGACGACCAGTGCGACGCGGCGCACGGCGGCGGGCAAGAGAGCGGCCAAGGCCGCGGCTTGGGCGGGCGTCACGTTGCGCGGCGAGGGCGCGAAAAACACGAACCCCGCGTATTCGGCGCCCGCTTGGGCGACCGCGCGCGCGGCCTCGGCCGAATTCACCCCGCAGATCTTGACCGCCGCACTCATGCCCCGATCTCGGCCAGAATCCGGGCGAGTGCGGTTTTGGGATCCTCGGCTTGGGTGATCGGCCGGCCGATCACCAGATGATCGGCCCCCAGCGCCACCGCCTCGGCCGGGGTCATGATCCGCTTTTGATCGCCCGCGTCGGCCCAGGCGGGCCGGATGCCGGGCACGACGAGCTTGAAGCCCGGCCCGCACGCCTTGCGCAGCCGCGCGATTTCGTGCGGCGAGCACACCACGCCGTCCAGTCCCGCTTCGCGCGCGAGCACCGCCAAGCGTTCGGCCTGATCCGCCGTCGGCCCGCGTTGGCCGATCGCGTCGAGATCCGCGTCGTCCAAACTGGTCAGCACCGTGATTCCGAGCAAGGCGGGGCGCTTGGCGCCGGCCTCGGCCGCCGCCTTGGCCGCCGCGCGCATCATCCCGGGCCCGCCCGACGCGTGGATGGTCAAGAACAGCGGCGCGCACGCACTCGCCGAGCGCACGCCGCCCGCCACGGTATTGGGAATGTCGTGAAGTTTCAGATCGAGGAACAGCGGCCGCGCGCCCGCGACCTGGCGCACGCCGTCGGGTCCTTGCGCGACGAAGAACTCGAGGCCGAGTTTGACCGCGTAGCCGTGCGTACCCAGCCGCGCGAGATCGAGTTCGGCCTCGGCGCGCGAAGGCCGGTCGACGGCGACGAAAATCCGGGGCGGTTGGGCTGCCGAGGACATTGCAATGGACCTTCCGTTGGGCGATAGGGATGCCGTCATACCCCATTTCCGGCCAAGATCGCTTCCGCCATGCTCCGATTCAAGACCCTCGACGGCCTCGACGTTTCCGGCAAGCGCGTGCTCGTGCGCGCGGACCTCAACGTGCCCATGCAAGATGGCCGCGTTTCCGACGCGACGCGCATCGCGCGGTTCGCGCCGACGGCGGTGGAACTGGCCGGAAAGGGCGCGAAGGTCGTGGTCATATCGCATTTCGGCCGGCCCAAGGGGCGCGATGCAAGCCAGTCGCTGGCCCCTTTGGCCCCGGAGCTCGCGCGCGCCTGCGCGGCGAACGTGGTTTTCGCGGCCGATTGCGTGGGCGAGGCGGCGGCCAAAGCGGTCGCCGGCCTGTCGCCGGGCGGGATCGCGCTGCTGGAGAACCTGCGTTTCCACGCCGGCGAGGAGAAGAACGACGCTGCTTTCGCCAAGGCGCTCGCCGCACTCGGCGACCTTTACGTCAACGATGCGTTTTCGTGCGCCCATCGCGCCCATGCGTCGACCGAAGGGATCGCCCGGTTGCTGCCGTCCTATGCGGGCCGTTTGATGCAGGCCGAACTGGACGCGCTCGGCAAGGCGCTCGAAAACCCGAAGCGGCCGGTCGCAGCCGTCGTCGGCGGGGCGAAGGTTTCGACCAAGCTCGAACTGATCGGCAATCTTCTGAACCGGGTGGATGTGCTCGCCATCGGCGGCGGCATGGCCAATACGTTTCTGTACGCCAAGGGCGTCGATATCGGCCGTTCGCTGTGCGAGCGGGAAATGGCCGAAACCGCGCGGCGGATCCTCGCCGACGCCGAGACGGCCGGCAAACAGATCGTCCTGCCGGTCGATGCGGTCGTGGCGGGCGCGCTGACCGATGCCGCCGGTGCGGAAACCGTGGCCATCGGCCGCGTGCCGTCGGACAAGATGATTCTCGATATCGGACCGCTGAGCGTGGCCGAAACGCTGCGGATTTTCGACGCCGCGAAGACGCTGGTGTGGAACGGCCCCGTCGGCGCCTTCGAGCATGCGCCGTTCGACAAGGGCACGGTCGAACTCGCCCGGGGGGTCGCCGCGCGCAGCCAAGCGGGCAAGCTTTTGTCGGTGGCGGGTGGCGGGGATACCGTCGCGGCGCTCGCCCATGCCGGGGTCGAGGACAAGTTCTCGTACGTTTCGACCGCGGGGGGCGCCTTCCTCGAATGGCTCGAAGGCAAGGAATTGCCGGGCGTCGCGGCGCTGGCGGGCTGAACTACAGGCCGCGCAGGATCATGTTCGTGCCGCCGACGAAGACGACGGCGAGCACGATCAAGCGCAAGACCGCCGGCGCCAAGAGGCCGCGCACGCGCTGGCCGATCGCCATGCCCGCGAACAGCGGCGGAACGCAGGCCAGCGACAGCAGCATCGTGGCGCCGGCCGGATTCTGCAGACTCAGTACGGCCAGAAACAGCGTCGCCGATCCGGCCGTGTAAAGCACCGACACCGCCTTGACGAAAACCGCCGGCGTCAGCCGCAAGCCCGTCAGGTACAGCGCCAAAGCCGGGCCGAACAACGTGGTCAAGCCGCCCAATACGCCGCCCGAAAGGCCGGTCAACGGTCCCAGCCAGCGTTCGGCGGGGCGCGGAATCTCGAAATTCGGCGCCATCGCGGTGGCGACGGAGGCCAGACAGACGAAAACGCCCGCCACGACCAGCAAGGTCGCGTCGGGCAACGTACCCGCCAGCGACACGCCGATCAGAATCCCTGCGACCAAACCCGCCACGACCGGCGCCACACGGCCCACGACCTCGCGCGTGCCGTGGCCTTGCCAAGCCTGCAGCACGTTGGACAGGAACAGCGGCAAAGCCAGCAATTGGACCGCTTCGCGCACGTCGTAGAACACCACCAACACCGGCAGCACGACCAGCGGCGTGCCGATGCCGATGACGCCCTTGACGAGCCCGCCCGCGAGCAACGCGCAGGCGGCGGCGATCAACGGAATGTAGGCGGGATCCAGCATGCTCAGATCGCGGGCCCGGCCGGGCGCGGCCCGCGGCGAAACTTCGTCATGGGCGGGGACGCTAACACCTTCGCCGCCCCGCCCGAAAGCGGTTCGGGGTGGGCGGTGCGTTCCGGCGGGCGAAATACCCCGCCTCGGGCCAGGGGTACCCGGCATACGGATGTGTGCGGCACGAAAACGGGTGGGCGCGGGTACGGAACTGTCTCGGCGTCCGGTCATAGGGTGGCAATGGGCGCCACAAATGTATGCCGGCGCCCGCCGCGATCCGCGTTTTCGAAGTTTCCATTTTCGGAGAGCCCATGGCCATCGCCCGTTCGACCCGCCGTTCCGCCGCGCCCCGCAAGCCGCTCGCCGCCAAAAAGGGCCGCGCGCCGCTGGTGACGACCAATCGCCCCCGGACCTTCCGCGTTTCCGAGGATCGGCGGACCTCGGTCCGGCTCGAGCCGTCGTTTTGGGAGGCGCTGCGCGCGGCGGCGGCGATGGACGGCCTGTCGCCGGCCGAATGGGCTCAAGAGCGGGGCGTATTCGACCGGCCGCGCGCGCGGTCTTCGGCCTTGCGTGTGGCGTTGCTGGAGTTTTTCGTCACCCAGTCGCGCAAATCGAGCGCCAAGCGCGGTGCGGCGCGACGGGTCTCGGCGTAACGCGCGAATCCTTGCTACCCTGCCCGGAGCATGCCGGTTCTGGGCGCCATCAGCGGCACGTCGATGGATGGCATCGACGTCGCCTTGCTCGATACCGACGGCGAGGCGCCCGGCCGGGCCCTCGCCGGGCGGACCTATCCTTACGACGCGGCGCTGCGCGCGGCGTTGCTCGATCTTGCCGCGGATCCCGCCCGCGCCGAAAACGGCGATCTCGCCGAGATCGAAGCGGCAGTCACGCGCGCTCATGTTGAGGCCGCGCGGGCACTGATCGCGGAGTCCGGCGTGGCGCCCGCCCGCGTGACGCTGGCGGGGCTGCACGGGCAGACGATCCTTCACCGGCCCGAGCGCGGCTATACCCGCCAACTTCTCGACGGCGCCCTGGCCACGCGGTTGTTGGGCATGCCGGTCGTCGCGCGGTTCCGGCACGCGGACATGGCCGCAGGCGGGCAAGGCGCGCCGCTTGCCCCGCTTTACCACCGCGCACTCGCCCGCGATCTGCCGGGGCCTTTGATGGTGCTCAATCTCGGCGGCGTGGCGAACGTGACCTATCTCGACGGCGAAACCGTGATCGCCTTCGACACCGGGCCCGCGTCGGCGCCGCTCGACGATTTCGTGCGCGCGCGGCGCGGTCTCGCCTACGACGCCAACGGCGCGCTCGCCGCCGCCGGCCGCCCCGACATCGCCACCGTCGAAACCCTGATGGCGCTGCCCTTCTTCGCGGCACCTCCGCCCAAATCGTTGGATCGGAACGATTTTCACGCCTACGCGCGTGCGGTCGAGCGCCTGTCGGACGCCGATGGTGCCGCCACGCTCGCCGCCTTCACGGTCGCGTCGATCGCCGCGGCGCGCAGGCACGTGCCCCGCGCGCCGCGCCGCTGGCTGGTCGCCGGCGGCGGACGACGCAACGCCTTCTTCATGGACCGGTTGCGCGCCGAATTGGCCGTGCCGGTCGATCCGGTCGAAACCGTCGGCTGGGACGGCGACTTCCTCGAAGCGCAATTGTTCGCATGGCTTGCGGCGCGCGCGCGCCGGGGCTTGCCGCTCAGCCTGCCCAGCACGACCGGCTGCCGCGTGCCCACGACCGGCGGCGAATTTTTCGAGGCCGCCTGACATGCCCCGGTTCTGCGCGAATCTCGATTGGCTTTATCTCGACCGGCCGCTGCTCGAACGCCCGGCGGCGGCCGCGCGCGATGGCTTCGCGGGCGTCGAGTTTCTGCGCCCCTACGCCGTGCCGGCAGAAGTGCTGGCGACCGCCGTCCGGACCGCGGGTGTTGCGACCGCGCTCGTCAACGCGCCCGCCGGCGATTGGGAGAAGGGCGAGCGTGGGCTCGCGGCCCTGCCCGGACGCGAAGCCGATTTCGATGCGAGTCTCGACTCCGCCTTCGCCTACGCGCGCGCGCTCGGTGCGCCGCTCGTGCACGTCATGGCCGGGATCGTCCCCGCCGGGGTGGCGCGCGACGCCGCCCGCGCCGCTTACCTTGCCAATCTGCGCCATGCCGCCGCCCGCGCCGCGCGCGAAGGCGTGCGCCTGACGATCGAGCCGATCAACCCCTTCGACATGCCCGGTTATTTCCTGAGCCGGCAGGACGAAGCGCACGCCATCGTCGGCGAAATCGGGCCAGCGACGCTCGGTGTGCAGATGGATTTCTACCATTGCCAGATGCTCGAAGGCGGGCTCGCGCGCAAATTCGAGGACGGGGCTGCGCGCGTTTTCCACGTCCAGATCGCCGGCGTTCCCGGCCGCAACGAACCCGACACGGGCGAGATCGCCTATCCCTATCTGTTCGACCTGATGGACCGGCTGGGCTATAGGGGATGGGTGGGCTGCGAATACAAGCCGCGCGGCGCCACGTCCGACGGCCTCGGCTGGATGAAGGCTTGGCGATGACCGCAATCCGCAAACTCCTGCCCGCGACGCTGACGCGCGCGAATTTCGCGCCCTTTGGCGAGGCCATCCTGCCCGCCCCGGACGGCGCGCCCTTGCCCGGGCACGAAGCCGAAGGGCTCGATCTGAGCCGCGGGCGTCCGCGCTTTTACGTGATGCGTCTGGAGGGGCGCGGCCTCGGTTTCCGGGCGATCACCCGGCATCGCCGGGTCACGCAGTGCCTTGCCTCCACGCGGGGCGAAGATTGGTATCTGGGCGTGGCCCCGCCCAAGGCGCTCGACGACCCGGACGCCAAGCCCGCGCTCGATGACATTGTCGCCTTCAAGGTGCCCGGCGGACTGGCGATCAAATTGCACGCCGGCACGTGGCATGCGGGCCCGTTCTTCCGCGCGCCGACGATGGATTTCTTCAACCTCGAACTCGCGGACACGAACGAGGTCGACCACCATACCGTGGCGCTCGACCGCGACTACGCCACGACGTTCGAGTTCGACGTTTAGGTCTTCGCCGGAGGCGTCAGCACGTCCTTGCCCAAGAACGGGCGCAGGACCTTGGGCACCGCGATCGTGCCGTCGGCGCGCTGGTTGTTCTCCAAAATCGCGATCATCGCGCGGCCCAACGCGATCGCCGTGCCGTTCAGCGTGTGCGCGTAAAGCGGCTTTTCCTTCGGTCCGGTGCGATAGCGGATATTGAGCCGCCGCGCCTGGAACTCCGTGCAATTCGACGTCGACGTGATCTCGCCGAATTCCCCGCCGTCGCCCCGGCCGGGCATCCAGGCTTCCAGGTCGTATTTCCGGTACGCCGCGGCGCCGAGATCGCCCGTGCAGATGTCGAGCACGCGATAGGGGATTTCCAGCGCGTCGAAGATGTCGCGTTCGTTGGCGAGCAATTCCCGGTGCAGCGCCTCCGAGTTTTCGGGCGGCGCGATCACCACCATCTCCACCTTGGTGAACTGGTGGACGCGGTAAAGCCCGCGCGTCGCCCGGCCCGCCGCGCGCTCGGTGCGGAAGCAATGCGATACGCCCGCGATGCGGATCGGCAGATCTTTGGCGTCGAGAATCGTGTCCTGGTAGAGCCCGCAGAGCGTGATCTCCGACGTCGCGATCAGCGAAAGCTCGGTTTCCTCGATATGGTAGGTGTTGGTTTCGTTGCCGCGCGGCACGAAGCCCGTGCCCATCAGAACCGAATCGCGCGCGATGTCGGGCGTGATATGCGGCACGTAGCCGCGTTGGGCGAGGAAATTGACGGCGAAATTCTGCAGCGCCAATTCCAGCAGCGCCCCGTCGCCCTTGAGGAAATAGAAGCCCGGCCCCGCGACCTTCGAGCCGCCTTCGGTGTCGATGATGCCGTGCAGGTCGCCGAGCGCGACATGGTCGCGCGGCTTGAAGTCGAAAGCCGGGATCGGAACGGCGTTGCGCGCGATTTCCTTGTTGTCCTTGTCGTCGCGGCCGATGGGGGACTCCGGATGGGTCAGATTCGGAATGCGGATGAGCAGGGCGTCGGCTTCCGCCGCCAGCCGGTCCGCTTCGGCCTTCAGCGCCTCGCGCTTCTCGCGCAGGGCCTTGCCCTGCTCGCGCTTCTGATCGACCGACAGATCCTTGGCCGAGGCGAGCGCGTTGGCCGCGGCTTGGGCCTCCTGCAGCGCCTTGTCGGCGGCGCGACGCGCGGTTTCGGCCGAAACGAAGGCCGCGACATCGACGTCGACGCCGCGATTGCGGCAGTTTTCGGCGACTTTGTCGGCGTGGGCGAGGATGTAGGCGCGGTCGAGCATGGCGGGTCCGGGAACGGATTGTTGCGATCCAAGAACCGCTTAGCATGGGTGCCTGGACCCTTGCCAGAGGCGGGGATTTGCCCCAGTTTCCGGGCATGGACCGTTTTCCAGACCTGAACCCGCCCGCCCGCCTGTTGATGGGGCCCGGCCCGATCAACGCCGATCCGCGCGTTTTGCGCGCGATGGCCACGCCGTTGCTGGGGCAATTCGACCCGGCGATGACCGCGCTGATGAACGAGACGATGGCGCTTTATCGCGGCGTGTTCAAAACCGCGAACAAATGGACGATGCTGATCGACGGCACGGCGCGCGCGGGCATCGAAGCGGCGATGGTTTCGCTGATCGAGCCGGGCGACAAGGTGCTGGTGCCGGTGTTCGGCCGGTTCGGCCATTTGAAGGCCGAGATCGCGCGCCGCTGCGATGCGGACGTCGTGGTGGTCGAGCGCGAATGGGGTACCGTTTTCCCGCTCGAGGAAATCCGCGACCTCGTCAAGAAGCACCGTCCCAAGCTGCTGGCGATGTGCCAGGGCGACACCTCCACGACCATGCTCCAGCCGCTCGCCGGCGTGGGCGCGATCGCGCGCGAATTCGACTGTCTGTTCTACACCGACACGACCGCCTCGCTGGGCGGCAACGATCTCCGCGCCGACGAATGGGCGATCGACCTCGTTTCCTCGGGGCTCCAGAAATGCCTCGCCGGGCCGTCGGGTTCGGCGCCGGTCACGATCGGCCCGCGTGCGGAAGCCGCGATCCGCCGCCGCCGGCACGTCGAGCTGGGCATCGCCACGGCCAACGACGTGCCCGGCAACGGGGCGCGCATCCGGTCCAACTATTTCGACCTCGCCATGATCATGGATTATTGGAGCGAGAAGCGCCTCAACCACCACACCGAGGCGACTTCGATGCTCTACGCCTCGCGCGAATGCGCGAAGATCCTGGTCGAGGAAGGCTTGGATACGGCGATCGAGCGCCACCGCGTGGCCGGCATCGCGATGGCCGAAGGACTCAAGGCGATGGGGTTGAAGCTGTTCGGCGACCAGTCGAACAAGATGAACAACGTCGTGGGCATCCACATTCCGGCCGAAGTGCAGGGCGATGCCGTGCGCAAGGCGATGCTCGACGATTTCTCGATCGAAATCGGCACGTCGTTCGGACCCTTGCACGGCAAGATCTGGCGCATCGGCACGATGGGCTACAACGCGCGCAAGGATTGCGTGACGACGACGCTCGCGGCGCTCGAAAGCGTGCTCGGCATGCACAAGGCCAAGATCGCGCCGGGCCAAGCCGTGCCCGCGGCTTTGGCCGTTTTCCGTTCGGCCGAAGCCGCGTCGGCGAAAGCGGCCGAATAGCGCTTGGAGCATCCCGTCCACCTCGCGCTGGCGCTGGCCGACGGGCCGTGGGCGCTGGCGGTCGCGTTGTTCGCGGCGGGGTTGGCGGGCGGGTTCGTCCATTGCGCGGCGATGTGCGGACCTTTCGTGATGGCGCAAACCTTGGCGCGGATGGACGCGGGCCCGCGGCGCTTGGCGGGGGCCGCACTCGCGCCCTATCACGCGGGGCGGTTGGTTTCCTACGCGGCGCTGGGTGGCGTGTTGGGGGGCCTGGGCGGGGCCCTCGCCGCCGTACCCGGCTTGGGCGCGGCGATCCCGATTTCGTTGGCGTCGGCCGGAATTCTGTTCGCGCTGCAAGCCTGGGGAAAGGCATTCGGCGGGCAAGGTGGGGCGGCGGGCGCTTGGCTCGGTCGCAAGGTACGCCCGTTGCTCGAATCGCCGGGGCCGGGGCGGGGGTTCGCGCTCGGCCTCGCGTTGGGATTCCTGCCGTGCGGCTTTCTTTATGCGGCGCTGGCCGCCGCCGCGGGCGCGGGCGGCGCCGCGCAAGGCGCGCTCGCGATGGCCGGCTTCGCACTCGGGACCGTGCCGTCGCTGCTGGTCGTGGGCTTCGCGGGCGCCATGGCCGCCAAACGCTGGCGTGCCGCGCTGGCCGCATTGGCGCCGGGGCTGCTGGCGATCAACGCCGCCTTGCTGTTCTGGATGGCCTGGCGCGCGTCATGACGCCGGTTCGGCGTCCACGACCAGATCCTTGTAGGCGTGCCACGTCGCATGCCCGATCAGCGGCAGCGTGACCGCCAAGCCCAGGAAGAACGGCACCATCCCGAACCCGGTGAAGGCGACGATCAGCGCCGCCCACAGCGCCATCGGTTTCCAGTTTTCGCGCACGGCGACGAAGGATGTGGCGATCGCCGTCCACACGGTGCAATCCCGGCGGTCGAGCAGCATCGGGATCGACACCGCCGAAATCGCGAACACCAGCGTCGCCAGAACCGCGCCGATCGCCGTGCCGACGATCAGGAACGGCATCGAATCGGGCGAGAACAGCGTCATGTCGACCAGCTCGCGCACCGTACTGCTCGGCGTGCCGAAGAACAGCGCGAACAGCAGCAGCGCCACGCGCGTCCAGAACAAATTGAAGACCATCAGCACGAGGCCCATATACGCGAGATGCTCCGGGTTGCGCCCCAGCGCCCGGGCGGTGACCGCGAAGTCCGGCGTCTCGCCGAGCGCGAGGCGGCGGCTCGCGTCGTAGAGCCCCGCCGCGAGCAGCGGGGCCAGGAACATGAAGCCCGCCGCGAGCGGCAGCAGCGCGTAGACCGACTCGAACCACGCGAGTGCCGCGACGATGCCGTAGCTCGCCGCCACGACGGCGATTCCGTAGGGCAGGCTTGCGCCGGGCGCACGGCGGAAATCGTCCCAGCCTTTGGCGAGCCAAACCCACGGCCGATCCACCGCGACGCGGCGGATTTTCGGACTCGGATGCATGAAAACGGACACCGCGTCGGACATGCGAAGGCGCTCTCCCGGCGTTATTTCCCGCGAACACTGACCTTTCGGCGCCGGCCGCGCTTTGACCTGGATCAATGTGCCGCGGCGCGGCATCGCGGATAGTCCGGCCATCGAAGCGTGCCCGAGGGGGCCGTCGCGCGTCCGCGCACGGGATCGGGAACACGGAAGGGGAAGAAAGATGGCCGCTACTGCCGCCACGATGGACGGGGCGTTCCGCGCGCAAGCGCACGCGACACCCGCCTACAACGATGACGTCGTCAAGGCGGCGTGCATCGCGACCGCGTTCTGGGGATGCGTGGGCTTCCTGGTCGGGGTCGTGATCGCCTCGCAGCTCGCTTGGCCGGTCATGAATCTCGGCCTCGAGTGGACGAGCTTCGGGCGCTTGCGGCCGCTGCACACGTCGGCGGTGATCTTCGCCTTCGGCGGCAACGCGATGCTCGCCGCGTCCTTCTACATCGTGCAGCGCACCTGCCGGACGGGCCTGTTCATGGGCTCGGCGGGCGCGTGGTTCGTGTTCTGGGGCTACCAGCTTTTCATCGTCATGGCCGCGCTGGGCTACGTGTTGGGCATCACGTCGGGCAAGGAGTACGCCGAGCCCGAGTGGTTCGTCGATCTGTGGCTGACGATCGTCTGGGTCGTCTATCTCGTGGTCTACGCGGGCACGCTGATGAAGCGCGAGGAACCGCACATCTACGTCGCCAACTGGTTCATCCTGGCCTTCATCATCACCGTCGCGATGCTGCACATCGGCAACAACATCCAGGTGCCGGTCAGCCTCTTCGGCTGGAAAAGCTACACCGTGCCCGCCGGCGTGCAGGACGCGATGATCCAATGGTGGTACGGCCACAACGCGGTCGGCTTCTTCCTGACCGCCGGCTTCCTGGGCATGATGTACTACTTCATCCCCAAGGCGGCGGGCCGTCCGGTCTATTCCTACCGGCTGTCGATCGTCCACTTCTGGGCGCTGGTCTTCCTCTACATCTGGGCGGGCCCGCACCATCTGCACTACACGGCGCTGCCCGACTGGGCGCAGACGCTGGGCATGACGTTCTCGATCATGCTGTGGATGCCGTCCTGGGGCGGCATGATCAACGGCCTGATGACGCTCGCGGGCGCATGGGACAAGCTGCGCACCGACGCGTCGCTGCGCTTCTCGGTCACCGCGGTCGCCTTCTACGGCATGTCGACCTTCGAAGGGCCGATGATGTCGATCAAGGCGGTCAACGCCCTGTCGCACTACACCGATTGGACGATCGGCCACGTGCATTCGGGCGCCATGGGGTGGGTCGGTTTCGTCAGCTTCGGAATGCTCTACTACCTCGTGCCCAAGCTTTGGGGCCGGGCGGGGCTTTATTCGGCCAAGCTCGTCGCGTGGCACTTCTGGATCTCGACGCTGGGCATCGTCCTCTACATCACCGCGATGTGGGTGTCGGGCATCATGCAGGGCCTGATGTGGCGCGCCTACGACGAGTACGGCTTCCTGCAATACGCCTTCGTCGAAACGGTCGCGGCGATGCACCCCTTCTACGTGATCCGCACGTTGGGCGGGCTGCTCTATCTCGTGGGCGCGCTGATCATGGTGGTGAACCTCGTCAAAACCGTCACGTCGGGCGAGCCGGAGCGCGCCGTCGCGCCTGCGGCGGCGGCGGCGTGAAGGGGAGGGAACGGAAATGGCTTTGAAACACGAAATCCTCGAGAAGAACGTCGTCCTCCTCGCCATCTGCACGTTGATCACGGTGGCCATCGGCGGCTTGGTGCAAATCGTGCCGCTGTTCGTCCAGGAACAGACGATCGAGCGCGTGGAGGGCGTGCGGCCCTACTCGCCGCTCGAACTCGCGGGCCGGAACATCTACATCCGCGAGGGCTGCTACAACTGCCACAGCCAGATGGTCCGCCCGTTCCGGGACGAGATCGAACGCTACGGCCATTACAGCCTGGCGGCCGAGTCGATGTACGACCATCCCTTCCAATGGGGTTCGAAGCGCACGGGCCCCGACCTCGCGCGCGTCGGCGGCAAGTATTCGGACGATTGGCACGTGGCGCACATGATCAATCCGCGCGCGGTCGTGCCGGAATCCATCATGCCGGGCTACGCGTTCCTCGCGACGCGCGAATTGAAGTTCGACGATGTGGCCGACCATCTGCGCACGCTGCGCCTGATCGGCGTGCCCTACACGCAAGCGATGATCGACAACGCGCGCGCCGATCTGGTCGCCCAGCAGAATCCCGACGCCGACACCGACGCGCTCGCCAAGCGCTATCCCAAGGCCGTCGTCTCGGCCTTCGCGGGCGATCCCGCGAAGGTGACGGAAATGGACGCGTTGGTCGCGTATCTGCAGATGCTCGGCACGCTGGTCGACTTCAAGTCGGTCCGCCCCGAACAGCTGCGCCAGTGAGGAGGCGGAAATGAGCAACCAGGAAATCATGACCCTGCTCGGCACCGCGCAGACCGTTTGGCTCGTCGTCTTCTTCGCCGGGCTGGTCGCTTGGGCCTTCTGGCCGTCGCGGCGCGCGGAGATGGACGATCATTCGCGCATTCCGCTGCGCGACGACCGCTGACCTTCATCCGGGGAAAACCGATGCCCACGAAGATCGAGAAAGACGAAATCACCGGCACCGATACCACCGGCCATGAATGGGACGGCATCAAGGAACTCAACACGCCCCTGCCGAAATGGTGGGTGTGGACGTTCTACGCCACCATCGTGTGGTCGATCGGCTACTTCATCGCCTATCCGTCCTGGCCCACGCTCTCGGGCCACACGACGGGCGTCCTCGGCTGGACCCAGCGCGGCGAAATCGCCGAGAAGCTGGCCGAAGCCAAGGCCCAGCGCGCGCCGTTCGTGAACCGGATCGAGCAGGCCCCGCTCGACGAGATCCGCCGGACGCCCGACCTGCTGAACTTCGCGATGGCGGGCGGTCGTTCGGTCTTCGCCGAGAACTGCGCGCCGTGCCACGGTGCGGGCGGGGCGGGGGCTAAAGGCTATCCCAACCTCGCGGACGATTCCTGGCTGTGGGGCGGCAAGCTCGAGGACATCCACACCACGATCGTCCACGGCATCCGCAACGCGAACGCGGAATCGCGCACCAGCGTGATGCCGCGCTTCGGCGCCGACGGCCTGTTGAACGCGCGCCAGATCGACGACGTCGCCGAATACGTGCTGTCGTTGTCGCGGCGCGCGACCAACGCGGACGGCGCCAAGCGCGGAGAGGCCGTTTTCGTCGAGAATTGCGTCGCGTGCCATCAGGAAGGCGGCGTGGGCTCGACGGAGATCGGCGCGCCCAATCTCGCCGCGAATATCTGGGTCTATGGCGGCGACAAGGCGACGATCGTCGAGACGATCCGGAATTCGCGCGCGGGTGCCATGCCCGGGTGGACGGGCCGTCTGGACGACGCGACGATCAAGATGCTGGCCGTCTACGTCCACGCGCTGGGCGGCGGCAGGTAAGGTGGCGCGGGCGGCGGGGGCCGCATCGGACGCCCCGCCGCCCGCCGCGCGTTCCGGGAAGGGCACGTGAGCGATATGGACGGCGGCGACACCAAACTTCGCGAACGCGACGTCGCGGTCGAGGACGCGCGGTCGGTCGCCGCGCAGAAGAAGGAGCTTCCGCTCTACGTCAGCCGCATCAAGGTCCATCCCAAGGACGTGAAGGGGCTGTTCCGGCGTCTGAAATGGGCGGTGCTGGCGTTCTGTCTGACGATCTATTACGTCGCGCCGTTCCTGCGCTGGGATCGCGGCCCCACCGCACCCGATCAGGCCATCCTGATCGACATGCCCGGGCGCAAAGCCTATTTCTTCATGATCGAGATCTGGCCGCAGGAAGTCTATTTCCTGACCGGGTTGCTGATCCTCGCGGCGATCGGTCTCTTCCTCGTCACGTCGTTGTTCGGCCGGTTGTGGTGCGGCTACGCCTGCCCGCAAACGGTTTGGACCGACCTGTTCATGTGGGTCGAACGCAAGATCGAGGGCGACCGCAACGCGCGCATCAAGCTCGACGCCGCTCCCTACTCGGTCGACAAGATCGCGAAACGCGCCGCCAAGCATGCGGCCTGGCTCGCGATCGCGCTCGCCACCGGCGGCGCTTGGGTGCTTTATTTCGCCGATGCGCCGACGACGCTGCGCGAGTTCTTCGCGGGCGAAGCGAGCTTCACGCAGTATCTTTTCGTCGGCATCTTCACCGCGACGACCTACACGCTCGCCGGCTGGGCGCGCGAGCAGGTCTGCACCTATATGTGCCCCTGGCCGCGTTTCCAAAGCGCCATGCTCGACGACGAAAGCTACGTCGTCACCTACGAAAAATGGCGCGGCGAGCCCCGCGGCAAGCTCGCCAAGACCCAGATCGACGCCGATCCGTGGGCGGGCCGCGGCGACTGCGTCGACTGCAATTCCTGCGTCGCCGTCTGCCCGACGGGCATCGACATCCGCGACGGCCAGCAGCTCGAATGCATCGGCTGCGGGTTGTGCATCGACGCGTGCGACGCGGTGATGGACAAGGTCGGCCGGCCGCGCGGCCTGATCCGGTTCGACACGCTCGCCAACCAAACCTGCCGCGCCGAAGGCAAGCCCGCGCACCACAAATTCATCCGTCCGCGCACGATGATCTATGCGGGCGTCCTCGTTCTCGTCTCCGCGGTCATGCTGGTCGCGTTGATGCTGCGCACGACGGTCGAACTCAACGTCCTGCGCGACCGCGCGCCGCTTTTCGTGACGCTCAGCGACGGGCAGATCCGCAACGCCTATACGATCCACATTCTCAACAAGACCCACGAGTCCCGCGATTTCGCGCTCGCCGTCTCGGGTCTTGCGGGCGCCACGCTCGCCGTCGCCGGCGCCGAGGCGGCGCCCGCGACGCGTATCGTTCTCGCCGCCAAGCCCGATGCCGTCGCCAGCTATCGCGTGTTCGTGACCGTTCCTGCCGCGACGGTCGCCGGCCGCGCGTCCTCGTCCGTCCGCTTCGATCTGACCCCGACCGCGGGCACGGGCGCCGCGCGGTACGACTCCGTCTTCCTCGCCCCCGGAAAATAGGAAACGCCCATGTCCGTCTCCTCGCTGCGCTTCGATCCCAACCGCCATCTCTGGCTTGTCTATCCGATCGCGTTCGTTGCGGTCCTCATCGCCAACGGCGCGCTCGTGTACTTCGCGCTGTCGAGCTGGCCCGGCCTCGCCTACGACAACGCCTTCGAACGCGGGCGGAAATACAATCAGGTCCTGCGCGAGGAGGACCGCGAGTCGCGCCTCGGCTGGCGGTTGGAGGCGCGCTACGAAGCGGCCACGGCACGGTCGGGCGTCTTGATCGTCCGCGCGGTCGACCGCGAGGGCCGGCCGCTGGTCGATCTCGGCGTCGCGGCCGCGCTGATTCGGCCGGTCGGCGGCGGCGTCGCGGACCGGGCGGTCGAATTGCGTGCCGAAGCGCCCGGCGTGTACGCCGCGACGATCGATGTGCCGCTGCCGGGCCAGTGGGAAGCGCGACTGACCGCCATCGATGCGACCGGCGAGCGCGTGCACGAGGCCTATCGTTTCGTCGTGCGCTGATGGCCCCTTTCGACGCCCTCGTCGACCGTCCGGCCGCCGCCACGGGCGCGTGCGCGCATTGCGCCGCCCCCGCGCCGGCCGGCGCGCGCTTCTGCTGCGCGGGCTGCGAGGGCGCCTACGAAACCGTGCGCGGGCTGGGGCTCGAAGCCTTCTACGCGCGCCGCGTCGGCCCCGGGTTCCGGCCCGATCCGGTCGCCTTGGCGCACGACTTCGCCGGCCGCACGCGCGTGGATGCGGATGGTGCATGCACGCTCCACCTAATGATCGACGGGCTGACATGCGCGGCGTGCGTCTGGCTGGTCGAAAGCCTTTACGCGCGCGAGACCGACGTGATCGACGCGCGCGCGAATCTGACGACCGGGCGCCTCACCTTGCGGTGGACCGGCGCGCCCGCCCGCGCCGACGCGTTGGTGGCGTTGGCCGCGCGCGTCGGCTTCCGCCTCGTTCCCTTCGATCCCACCTGCCTTGCGCAAACCGGCGATGCCGAGGAACGCGACTTGTTGCGCGCCACGGGCGTCGCGGGCTTCGCGGCCGGCAACGTGATGATGCTGTCGGTCGCGATTTGGGTCGGCGTCGATATGGGGGCGGCGACGAAGGACCTGCTGCATTGGGTTTCGGCGTTGATCGGCTTGCCATGCATCTTCTATGCGGGCCTGCCGTTCTACCGCTCGGCGTGGCGCGCTTTGTCGGCACGTCGACTCGACATGGACGTGCCCATCGCCGTGGGAATCACGATGACCGCGGCCATGAGCCTGTCCGAAACGATCCGGGGCGGGCCTTACGCCTATTTCGACGCGGCGCTGACGCTGTTGTTCTTCCTGCTGGCGGGACGTTATCTCGACCGGCGCGCGCGCGGCCGCGCGCGCGCGTCGGCCGCCCATTTGCTGGCCTTGCGCGCCGCACCGGTCACGGTGATCGATGCGGACGGCCGTCCGCGCGCCGTGCCTGCCGACGCGGTCGCGCCCGGCGACATCGTCGCGGTGGCCACGGGCGAACGGATCGGCATCGACGGAACGGTGCTGGCCGGTGCGGGGGAGGTCGATGCCAGTCTCGTGACCGGGGAATCGGTGCCGCAGCGCGTCGCGGCGGGCGACAGGGTCTATGCGGGCATGCTCAATCTCGGCGCGCCGTTGCGCGTGAGCGCGCGCGCGACGGGCGAGGGCACGTTGCTCGCCGAAATCGCCCGGTTGGTCGAGGCGGCCGAAAGCGGCCGCGCGCGCTTCGTCGCGTTGGCCGAGCGTGTGACGCGGCTTTACACGCCCGTCGTGCACGTGACGGCGTTGGGCGCCTTCCTGGGTTGGTATTTCCTGGCCGGGGCGCCCTGGCAGATCGCATTGTTGCATTGCGTGGCGACGCTGATCGTGACCTGCCCGTGCGCGTTGGGCCTCGCCGTCCCCGCCGTGCAAACCATCGCCTCGGGCCGGTTGTTGCGTGGGGGCATTCTGCTCAAGAACGCGACCGCGCTCGAACGTCTGGCGCAGATCGACACCATCGTTTTCGACAAAACCGGCACGTTGACGCGCGGCGCGCCCGCGCTCATCGCCGACCCGGCGCGCGACGCCGAAGACCTGCGCTTCGCCGCCGGGCTTGCGGCTACCTCCAAACATCCGCTGGCGCGGGCTTTGGCGCGCGCGGTTCCCGATGTCGCCGTCGCGCTCGATGCGGTCGAACATCCGGGCCTCGGCCTGTCCTGCGGTCCCGCACGCTTGGGCAGCCGCGCGTTCGTCGGTGTCGGGAACGCCGGACCCGCCGACGGGCCCGAACTGTGGCTCGACCGCGGCGACGGGCGCAAACTGCGCTTCGGCTTCCGCGACGAAACGCGCGCCGATGCCGAAGACACGCTTCAGCGCCTGCTGGATGAAGGCTATGCGATCGAATTGCTGTCCGGCGACCGGACGGAAACCGTCGCCGCACTCGCCGCCGAACTCGGGATCGTCGAATGGCGCGCCGAAACCGACCCCGCCGCCAAGGCCGCGCGTCTCGCCGAACTCGCCCGCATGGGCCGCAAGGTGCTGATGGTCGGCGACGGCCTCAACGATGCGCCGGCCCTGGCCGCGGCGCACGCATCGTTGTCGCCCGCCGATGGCGCCGACGTGGCGCAGGTTTCGGCCGACGCGGTCTTCCAGGGGGCCGGGCTCGCGGCCGTGGGCGAGCTACTGGACACCGCCCGGCGCGCGCGTGCTTTGATCCGCCAGAACATCGCGTTTTCGATCGCCTACAACGCGCTGGCCGTGCCCGCGGCCGTGCTCGGGCAGGTCACGCCGCCTTTGGCCGCTTTCTTGATGTCTTCGTCGTCGATTGCGGTCGTCGTCAATTCGATGCGTTTGGGGAGGCGCCGTTGGATACGCTCGTAATCCTCATTCCCGTGGCGCTCGCCGCGTCCGCGCTCGCCCTGGCGGCGTTCCTGTGGTCGCTGCGCGCGGGTCAGTACGAAGATCTCGAAGGCGCGGCGGGCCGCATTTTGTACGACGACGAAAAGCCCAAGCGCTGAGCTTGCGCGGCGGGTCGGGCTGCTGCAGTCTTGCCGCATCATGCTCGATCTGGATCCCGAAATCGCAGCCGCGCTCGCCGAATCCGCGCGGCGTCTGGGCCCGTCGCCCGTCCATCTGCCGCACGATCCCGCCGCCGCGCGCGCCGACCAGGAGGCGCGCCGCGCGCCTTGGAATCTCGGCGGCCCGCGCATGCGCGAACGACGCGATCTCGCGCTCGATCTGCCCGGCCGGTCGATTCCGGCGCGGCTTTATGTGCCCGAAGGCGAGACGCGCGGGCTGCTCGTTTGGCTGCACGGCGGCGGTTGGGTGATCGGCTCGCTCGACACGCACGACCGGCTGTGCCGCGCGCTCGCCGCCGGGGCGGGCACGCGGGTGCTGTCGGTCGGCTATCGCAAGGCGCCCGAGCATCCCTACCCCTTGCCTCTCGACGACGCGGCGGACGCGTTCGTCTGGGCGCGCGAGCGCGCGGAAAGCCTGGGTGCCGAGCCTGCGAAGATCGCGTTTGGCGGGGATTCCGCGGGCGCCAATCTCGCTTTCGGGGCGGCGTTGCGCTTGGCCGCGCGCGGTCTTCCGGGTGCTTGCGCGCATATGTCGATCTACGGCGTGTTCGACGCCGATCTCGACACCGAGTCGTACCGTCTGTTGGGCGACGGGCGTTTCGGTCTCGATCGCGCGGGCATGTCCGTCTATTGGGATCTTTATTGCCCCGATGTCGCGCGCCGCACGGAACCGGAGGCGGCGCCGCTGCGGGGCGACGCGCGCGTGTTCAAGCGGCCGTTCCTGCTGGCCACCGGCCTCGATCCGTTGCGCGACGACAGCCGCAAAATGCGCGATGCGCTGCTCGCCGCGGGCGTGGATACGGTCTATGTCGAGTTTCCGCGCGCCAATCACGGTTTCGTGCATTTGGGTGCGCACGCCGCGGTCGCGCGCGAGGCGATCGCCGCCGCCGCGGCGCATCTGTCGCGGGCGTTTTCGGTCTGAAACCTAGACCGGCAGGCGCAGCGTCCGCTTGCCGGCAGCGGCACCGATGGCGGCCATCGCGCCGACGCTGGTGACGTGCCAAAGCAGCAGCATCGTCGCCGTTTGCAGACTGTGGAAGGTTTCCAGCGTCGCCGAGGCGAACGCCGCGACGGCCAGCGCCGCCAAGGCCCCGGTCGCGACGGGGGCGAGAGGGGCCGCGCGGCGCAGCATCCAGCCGAGGACGAGGCCGAGCGGCACGCTGGTTTGCACGATCACCTGCACGCAATGCCAACTCGTCTCGAGATGGGCCGCCCCGTGGGCGAGCAATTCCTCGAGACAGCCGGCGCCGAGCGTGGCGAGCCACACGGCCAAGGGCGGCACGGGCAGCCAGAACACGAAACGCGGCGCGCCGGGCACGGCCAGATGGAAAACCGCGATCGTGGCCGCGATCCCGGTCAGAATCGAGGCGAGCCACGGCACCAGAAACGCGGGCTCGTCCAGTCGCGCCAGGAACAGCGGTTTGACGCCATAGAGCAGCACGATGGCACCGAGGCAGACGGCCGCGAACGCCAGGAACCGGCCCGCGCGGGCCATCGGCGGGTCGAGCGGGCGCACCGGGCGCAGGTTCCCGCTGAGCGCGTCGATGAGTTTTTCGGTGTCGCGGTTCATGGCGTCTGGTTGTTCCACATCTTGCGCAACGCCGCGAGGGCGCGGTGGGTCGCGACCTTGAGCGCCGTGGTCGATTGCCCCGAGGCGGCGGACGCCTCGGCGAGCGACATTTCGCCCAGCTTCAGCATTTCCAGCGCCCGGCGTTGGCCCGCCGGCAGACGGGCGACCATCTCGCGCACCGTTTCGCGCGCGGCGTTGCGGTCCAGATCCCGGTTCGAGTCCGGATCGGCCAAGGTTTCGGCCGCGAATTCGGGCATCGGCACTTCGTGACGGGCCGCCCCCGTGCCGCGCCGGCGCCAATCGATCGCCCGTCGCCGCGCGATGGCCGTAAGCCACGGCTTGATCGGCCGGGCGGGTTCGTAGGTGTGGCGGATGGCGTGGAGGGTGATCAGCGTTTCCTGCACGACGTCCTCGATCGCGTCGATCGGCACGCCGGTGCGCGCCACGACCGCGCGCAAAAACCCCGGCACTTCGCCGAGGAAGCGCCGATAGGCGCGCTCGTCGCCGGACTGCGCGCGCGCCAGAAGTTCGCCCCAAGCCTCCTGCTCCATACCCGGGAACTTGGCATAGCCGGCGGGTCCGGCGCCATTCAAACGCCGCGGTCGAAGCTTCGTCCGCGGAAGTCGTTCGGCGAGGGAAACGCGATCGTGTCGAACGTCCGCGGCGTCGCCGATCCGGCCGGGAAGGCGTTGCGGTTCAGCGCGCCGATGTCGCCGACCGGCGCTTTCTTGGCGCGTTCGACATCCGAACAGTTCAGGCACGGGATTCCATTCACGATTTCCATGGCGGATTCTCCGCTGGGGTGGCTCGCGAATGGTTCGTGCGGCCGCCGGCCGGGGTTACAGCCCGCGCCTGCGAATCTCGAGTTCCTCGAGCAGCGCGCGCCCCAACTCGCCCCCACCGCCGGCGATGTCGTTGGCGATCAGGGTTTCGAGGGCGTCCAGATGGGCTGCGACCGCATCGCGGCGGGCGTCGTCGAACGCGGCGCGCCCGCGCGAAAGCTCGGCTGTGGCGTGCGCCACCGCGCCGATCAGGCCATAGCCGAAAAGCGGCGCTTGGCCCTTGATGTCGTGTGCGGCGCCGAAAAGCTCGGCCGGGGCACCGCGCGCGAACGCGTCGCGCGCGCGCGCCAGGTCGCGCGGCAGCGCCTCGCGGAACGCCGCGCGGACCGGCGCAGGCATGGCTTCGCCCGGATCGTCGATATCGTAAGGCTCGGTCATCGGCCGTCGTCGCCCCGCATGACCGATCTTGCCGCTTGCGGACGGTGCGGCGACCGAACCCCGATTGAACGAAACGAACGCATGAACCCCCTCGAGTCCCTCGGATGGGCCCCGCCTGATCGGGCGGAACTTAAGACGCTCCAAATCGGCGGTCACGCCACATGGTTAGCACGTCGCTTGCATCCCCATGATCCGGCGGGGGAGCCGCGTCCGACCAGGAGAGCATCAAGATGTTGAAATCCCGTTTATTTGCAGCCGGCGTCGCGGTCCTGATGGCCGCCGGGGCCGCCCGGGCGCAGGCGCCCGAACAAGCCAATGTCCGTTTTTCGCTCGATTGGGCGTTCCAAGGCCCGCAGGCGGTGTTTACCCATGCCGCCGAAAAGGGCTTTTTCCGCCAGGCGGGATTGAACGTGACGATGGACCGGGGCGTGGGCTCCGGGGACACGGTCATCCGGGTGGCGTCCGGCGCCTATGACATCGGCTTCGGCGACATCAATCCGATGATCAAGTTCAATGCCGAGAACCCCGGCAAGGAATTGATGGCCGTCTACGTCGTCTACGAACAGGCGGCGCTCGCGGTGATGACGCTGCGCCGCACGGGCATCACGAACCTGAAGCAGCTCGAAGGCCGCAAGCTCGGCGCGCCGACGGTCGATGCCGGCCGCCAGATGTTCCCGGCCCTCGTCAAGGCCAACAACCTCGACACCCGGCGCATCGAATGGGTGACGATGAACGCGCCCTTGCGCGAGCCCATGCTGTTCCGCGGCGAAGTGGACGCGATCACCGGCTTCATCACCTCGGGCATCTTCTCGTTGCGCGGCCTCGGCGCCAAGGACGAGGACATCGTGACGTTCCGCTATCGCGAGCACGGTGTGGACGTCTACTCCTCGGCGATCTACGTCACGCAGGACTTCATGGCGCGCAACCCGCGCACCGTGTCGGCGATGGTCGCGGCGATCAACCGCGGCATCAAGGACGCCATCGTCAATCCGCGCGAGGCGGTCGCTTCGTTGCGCAGCCGCGACCAGCTGGTGGACCTCAACCTCGAATACGAGCGCATGATGCTGTCGATGCGCGAGTTGGTGCTGACGCCGCACGTGCTGCAGAACGGCATCAGCGCGGTCCGCGCGGACAAGCTGCAGAACAACATCCGCATCGTGAACGAGGCGTACGAGATCCAGAACTCGCGCCTGACGCCCGACAAGGTCTTCACCGACCGCTTCCTGCCCCCGCAGGCCGAGCGGATGCTGCCCCAACTCGGCAGCTGAGGGTCTATTCGGCGGCGGACCGGGCGGCGGCGAGGCGCCGCTCGGTCTCGCCAGCCTCGGCGAGCAAGGCGGCGAGGCGTTTGCGCATCAGCAGCCCCGGCTTGTCCGAAGGCATGTGGAATTCCTCGCCCGACGCGGCGTCCAGCGGCACGTCCGATTCGGTCGCCTCCAGCACGGCGCGATCCTCCTCGGTGACCTGTCGGTCGAACGCGATCACGCTCGCGGCGCTCGTATCGGCTTCGGTGTCGTTGCGATAGACGAACTGCACGATCTGGCTGCGGGTGTCGTCGATCGGCGTGGCGCCGGTTTGGATGCAGTGCACGAGGCCGTTGGGATACCGGATCCGCAATTGCCGGAAGAACGGCATGAACCAAGTGCGCGTGTTGTCGCGCGTGGTCTTCTCCTCCGCGATGCCCAAATTCTTCCGCTGCAGTTCGGGATTCTTGACGTGGACGATCGAATGCGTCCGGAAGCCCCACGGAAACTCCTCGTAGGTCATCTGCGAGGGCGTGGGATCGGGATCGCCGAAGCTCGATTTGTGCACGAAAGTGAAATGCGCGTTGTCGAAGCTGTTCTCCAGAACGCGCAGGGCGCCGGCGTTCCAGGGTTCGTAGAATTCGGGAATTCGGCGGAACGCGGGATCGTCCGCTTCGGGAATTTCCGGGATGCCGAACAGCGGCTCGTCGAGCGCCACCCAGACATAGCCGTAGCGCTCGGCGCAGCGATAGGCGTCGATCTTGAATTTGGGCGCCCGGGTCGCGTCCTTCCATTGCGGCACGCGCACGCAAGCGCCCGTGCGGTCGTATTCCCAGCCGTGATAGCCGCAGGCGATCCGTCCGCCCGTGCAGAACCCCTTGGATAGCTTGGCCGTGCGATGGCAGCAGCGATCGATGGCCGCGGCGGGCGCCCCGGTTTCGTCCTTCCAGATCACGATCGCTTGGCCCAGCAGCGTGAAGGGAACCGGCGCCTCGCCGAGCTTCTCCATCGGCAGGACCGGGTACCAGAAACGGCGGAGGACTTTCTGCTGGGTAACGAGCATGTCGGGCCTTCCTTCGGCGGGCGGCGTTTGCACGAGGCTTGCAAACACTCTGCCGCTCGGGCAAGGGATTTCGCGCCGGTCATGAAAGTCTTGTTGGTTTCAGCCCATCCTGTCGAGGATTCCTACAATGCCGCGTTGCGCGCGGCGGCGTTGGCCGCGTTGACGCGGGCGGGCCATACGGTCGATTTGCTCGATCTCTATGCGGAGGGCTTCGATCCCGTGCTCGGACGGGCCGAGCGCCTGGGCTACCACGAAATTCCCGCCAACCGCGCGCCGGTCGAAGGCTACGTCGCGCGCTTGATGGCGGCCGAAGCGCTGGTGTTCGTCTTTCCGGTCTGGTGCTACGGCCTGCCGGCGATCCTGAAGGGCTTCTTCGACCGGGTCTTCCTGCCGGGCGTTTCGTTCACGCTGGGGGCGGACGGCATCGCGCGCCCGGCACTGACCCACATCAAGCGGGTGGTGGGAATCACCAGCTACGGCCGGCCGTGGTGGGTGGCGACGTTCCTGATGGGCAATCCGCCCAAGCGGCAGATCATGAGCTATTTCCGCCTGCTGACGGCGGGCCGCGCCCGGCGCGACTGGCTTGCGCATTACGACATGAACCGCTCGACGCCGGCCAGCCGCGCCGCGTTCCTGGCCAGGGTCGAGCGCGCGATGGAGCGTTTCGCGTGAAATTCCTGCTGGTCTACGCGCATCCCCGCACGGATTCCTATTGCCACGCGCTGAAGGAAACCGCCGCCGCCACGTTGCGCAAGAACGGCCACACGGTCGACGTGCTCGACCTTTACGCCGAGGGCTTCCGCGCCGAAATGTCGGCCGAGGAGCGCTTGGCCTACCACACGCCGGTCGCCAACCTCGCCGGGATCGAGGATCACGTCGCGCGCCTGAAGGCGGCGGACGCGTTGGTCTTCGTCTATCCGACCTGGTGGTATGGCCAGCCCGCGATCCTCAAGGGCTGGTTCGACCGCGTATGGGCGCCGGGTGTGGTGTTCGACATCAACGGCGGCGTCATCAAGCCGCTATTGACCAACGTGCGCGCGATCCATGTGGTCAGCACCATGGGCGCGCCGTGGTGGTTCGCCTGGCTGATGGGCCACCCGGGGCGGATGTTCCTGCGGCTGGGCGTGAAACGCATGTGCGCGGCCGGTTGCCGCTTCACCTGGCGCGCGCACGATCTGATGGATTCCTCGACGCCCGAAAGCCGGGCCGCGTTCCTGGCGCGCGTCGCGCGCGATTTCGAAGCGCTCTGACGCGCCTCACATCTTCGCGTCGGCCCATTTCGACCGCGTCGGCGTGCGCTCGTCCCAGGCGCGCATTTTGCCGACGTTCAGCAGCCCGTGCGGGTCGGCCTCGCGCTTGAATTCGTATTGCGCCTCGTCGACGACCTTCATGCCGCCGTCCTCCAGCAGGAACGTGTGCGGATCGAAGATCGGGCAACCGGCCGCTTCGTGGGCCGCGATGATTTCCTTCAGGCGCTCGGGCGTGGTGTAGCGGACCACCTGCAATCCGAAGCACGCGACCTTGCCGCCCAGGCGCACGAATTCCAGATGCAGCGGGACTTCGTCGCCGAAGGTCTTCCACATCTTTTCGACCAGCGCCACGTGATCGGGCGGGGGGAACAGCGTCTGCAAATAGGTGATGTTCTTGTCGACCTTCAGAACCTGAAGGGTCGTGTGGTTCCAGGTGAATTCGTACAGCGGCGGGATTTCGGCGCCGTCGTCGTAGTCGCGGTCGAAGACGGTCGTCCCGCCGAACTCCGCGGTCAGGTCGTCGGTCGGCGCGCGGCTCGACTGCGCGATCATCAGGACGACGATCGCCTGTCCGTCCTTCAGCATCGGGCGCAGTTGCTTGAAGTGCTGGGCCGCCCCCCAATCGATCGGCGAGACGAGTTTCTTGACCACGCCGTCGGCCTCGCACAGGGCCTGGGCGAAGCGCGTGGCGGCCATGATGTCCGGGAAACACGCCACCCGCTCGGCCCACGGCCATGTCCGCGCCATCGCGACGTCCAGTTCGACGACGATGCCGTTGGTGCCGTAGGCGTGCACGACCTTCTGCACGTCGTCGCCCGAAAGCTCGACCACCCGGGGCGTCTCCTCGACCGTGACGACGCGCAAGCGCCTCACGTTGCCGCGATCGCGCAGGATGCCGTAATTGATCGATCCGATGCCCGACGACCCGCCCGCGATGAAGCCGCCGATCGTCGCGGTGCGGCGTGTGGACGGATGGAAGCGCAATTCCCAGCCTTGCGGGATCGTCTCGCGTTCGAGGTCGATCAGCTTCATGCCGGGCTGGACCGTCAGCACGCCGTCGGCGAGCTTCACGATCCGGTCGAGGCCCATCATGTCCATGATCACGCCGCCGGCGAGCGGCATCGCCTGGCCGTAATTGCCGGTGCCCGCACCGCGCACGGTCAGCGGCACGCGCAGTTTGGCGCACGCCGCGGCGACGGCGATCACGTCGGCCTCGGTCTTTGGCAGCGCCACGATATCGCCGAAATGCCTGTTGAGCTGCTTCTTGAGGACCGGCGAATACCAATAGAAGTCGCGGCTCTTCTGTTTGACCAGCGCCGCTTCCTCGATGGTTTCGATGCCGGGGATCAACGCCTTGAACGCCGACCAATCCTCGCGCGGGGGGGGCGGTGCGGGCGGATCGGACCAAAGATTGCCGTTCATGCCGCGCTCCAGCGGCGCATCTTGCCGGGGTTGAGCAGGCCGAACGGATCGGCCGCGCGCTTGAATTCGAGCTGGTGGTCTTGGGCGATCACTTTTGGCCCCTTGTCCTCGAGGACGTATGTGTGCGGATTGGGAATGACGCAGCCCGCCGCTTCGTGGTCGCGGATGATTTCGTAAAGCCGCTCGGCCGTGGTCCAGCGGACGACCTGCAGGGCCGAGCAATTCACGCGGCCGAAGCGGCGCTGGAACTCGAGGTGCAGCATGACCTCGTCGCCGTATTTCGCGTGCATCGCTTCGACGACTTCGAGATTGCGGCCGATCGGGAAGACGGTCTGCAGATAGGTGACGCCTTTGTCGGTCTTGAGGCACTGCAGCGTCGTGTGGTTCCAGCAGTATTCGTAAAGCGGCGTTTGCGCGGGATCGGTCTCGTCGGGCGTCGGACGCCAGGACGTGAGCGTGCCTCCGTGGTCCGCCGCCAACGCTTCGAGCGGGGCGCGGTCGCCCGCCGCGATCATCAGAAAGGCCATCGCCTTGCCCGGCGGACATTCGTCCTTCAAGCCTTTGAACATCGGCGGGATCGACGACGCCACGATCGCGATCTGCTTTTTGACGATGCCGTCGGCCTCGCCCAGGGCCTGCCCGAAGCGCGCGGCGTCCATGAAATCGTCGAAGGCGACCGTCGCGTCGCACCACGGCCAGACGGGAACCAGCCCGATTTCGACCTCAAGAATGGCGCCGGTGGTGCCGTAGGCGTGCGTCGCCTTTGCGACCTCGCGCCCGCGCAATTCCAGAACGCGCGGCACCGGCTCGCACGTCGCGACCTTCAGCGCGGGGATCGCGCCCCAATCGCGCAACTGACCGTGCATTGCGCTGCCCACGCCCGCGGCCCCGCCCGCGACGTAGCCGCCCAGCGCGGATTGACGCTTGGTCGACGGGTGCATGCGCAATTCCCAGCCCGTGGGCCGGGCGCGGCGGTCGAGTTCCACCAGCGTAACCCCGGCTTCGAAGCGTCCGATTCCGGGCTTCAACGACACGGTCCGGTCGAGCCGGTCGGTCGCGAGCATCACGCCGCCGTGGAGCGGCACGAGCTGACCGTAATTGCCCGTGGCCCCGCCGCGCGGGACGACCGGCACGCGAAACTGCGCGCACGCGCCCAGCACGCGCAAGGCTTCGTCCTGGTCCTTGGGCACGGCGACTAGATCGGCGCTTTTCTTGTTGAGCTCGGCCTTCAGGATCGGCGAGTACCAGAAGAAATCGCGGCTTTTCAGGCGGACGATCTGCGGATCGTCGATCAGTTCGATACCCGCCAGCGCGCGCTTCAAACCCGCCAGATCGCCCCCGGAACCCGTGCCGTCCATCTCAGGCCCCCGCCATCAATCCGTCGAGCTCGGCGAAATCCGGCGCGGTCGTGTCGATGGCCGCACCCCGGCGGATCACGGTCCGGTCCGCCTGGTTGCGGGACAGGAATTCCGACCAGTTGCGCGCCTTGAAGACGATCAGATCGGCGGGCGCACCCTTCTCGATCCGGCCCGATTTGCCCAGCCCCATGATGGCCGCCGGCGTGGCGGTGGCGCTCAGCGCCCAATCGCCCAGCGGATGGTCCAGATGCAGGATGCGAACCGCCTGGACGAAGGTCTCGACCATGTCGTGATCGCCGTAGGCGTAGAAGGGATCGCGCACGTTGTCCCCGCCCACCGCGACCTTCATGCCGGCCGCGCGCATTTCGTGCAGCGTCGTCACCCCGCGCCAGCGCGGCGTGCGGCCGGGCGCCCGGCCTTGCAGGTACATGTTGCACATCGGCAGCGACACGACCGCGATTCCCGAATCCGCGCACAACTTGACCGTCTCGGCGATCGCCTCTTCCTCCTGCACGGCCAGCGAGCAGCAATGCCCCGCCAGAATCTTGCCCTTGAACCCGCGCTTGAGCGCGATGCGCGCGATTCGGATCAGCGTGCGCGCGCTGGGATCGTCGGTTTCGTCGACGTGGAGGTCGAGATCGAGCCCGCGCTCCTCCGCCAGCACGAACACCTTCTCCATCAACTCGTCGAAGCCTTCGGGCACGCCCGCGTGGTCCTCGCCCGACATGCGCGTCACGCAGCCGAGTTGGCCCCCGTGCTTGGCGACGAGGTCGGCGAGCTTGCGGCCTTCGTCGTCGGCGAACAAGTCCATGGCGACGATCGAGGAAGCCTGCAGCGTCACCTTGCCGGCCCATTTGTCGCGCAGCTTGGCGAAGACGGGCCACGAGATTTCCGCCTGCGGCGGGAAACTGTCGAGATGGGTGCGGATCGCCGCGACGCCGCGCGCATAGGCCGTGCGCACGGCGAAATCGAACCGCGCTTCGACGTCCGCCGGCGTCCAGCGCGCGCGCCGATCCGCCATCGTCGCCGTCAAGGCGCCGAAAAAGCTGCCGTCGGGGTTCGGGCTGCGCGGCCAGATATGTCCCTTGTCCAGATGCGTGTGGACGTCGGCCGGGCACGGCCAAGCCATGGCGCCCTTGAGGTCGGGGCCGAGATCGGCGGGTACGGCACCGGCGGCCGCGACGTCGGCGATCGCGCCGTTTTCGATCACCAAATCGCGCTTGGCGAGCGTGCCGTCGGGCAACAGGGCGTTGAGCCCGCGCAGCGCGTAGCGCGCGCCCGGCGGGGGGGCGAAAAACGACGTCATCTCAGTTCTCCCGCTTGACCGCGCTTTCGTGCCAGCGCCGCAGCACGAGATGCGACAGATACGACAGGCACAAGAAGATCACGATCCCGGAAATCGAAATCATGAACAGCGCCGCGAACATCCGCGGAATGCGCAGCTGGTATCCCGATTCGAGGATGCGGTAGGCGAGGCCGCTTTGCGATCCGCCCGTGCCGGCCACGAATTCGGCGACGACGGCGCCGATCAGGCTGAGCCCGCCGGAAATCTTCAGCCCGGCCAGGAAATAGGGCGTGGCCGCGGGCAGGCGCAGGTAGCGCAGAGTCTGGAAGCGCGTGGCTTTGTAAAGCTGGAACAGGTTCAGCAGATTGTGGTCGGCCGAATTCAAGCCCAGCGTCGTGTTCGACAGGATCGGGAAAAACGCGACGATCCAAGCGCAGATCAGCAACGCCAGGCGCACGTCGTCCACCCAGATGATGATCAGCGGCGCGATCGCGACGATCGGCGTGACCTGCAGGATGACGGCGTAGGGGAAGAACGACAATTCTACCCATTTCGACTGGGCGAACAGAACCGCCAACGAAACGCCGGCAACGACCGCCACGCACAACGCCGCCATCGAAATCGACAGCGTGATCCACAGCGACCCCGACAGCGTGCCCCAATCGGTCCACATCGTTTTGGCGACCAGCAGCGGGCCCGGCAGGATGTAGTGGGGGATTTCGTTGTAGCGCACGACCGCTTCCCACGCCGCCAAGGCGACGAGCCCGACGGCCAGCGGCATCAGGAGCTTGGGCCAAGTCGACGCGGGCAGGCCCAGGACGCGGCGTTCCTGGGCGAAGACCGGCGCCGTGCCATCCTGTTCGGCGACTTGCGAGAGCGGAGCGGGGGCGAGGGGCGAAGCTGTCATCGTCAACCGTGATGGGCGTGATGGGCCATCGCGCGCTCGAGTGCGGCCGAGGCGCGGCGGCAATGCTCGTTGTAGAGCGGGCTCGTGCGGTACTCGTCGCGGCGCGGATAGGGGGCGGCCACGTCGATATCCTCGATGATGCGGCCGGGCCGCGCGGCCATCACCACGATGCGCTCGGACAGGAACACGCTTTCGAACACCGAGTGGGTCACGAACACGACCGTGAAGTTCGAATCCTCCCACAAGCGCAGCAGATCGTTGTTGAGCTTGAAGCGCGTGATCTCGTCGAGCGCCGCGAAGGGCTCGTCCATCAGCAGCACCTGCGGCTTGGTGACCAGCGCGCGCGCGATCGAAACGCGCATCTTCATGCCGCCGGAAAGCTCGCGCGGGTAGGCGTTCTCGAAGGCCGACAGGCCGACCAGACGCAAGGCGTCGGCGGCGCGCGCGCGCGCTTCGTCCCCGCCCACGCCCGCGATCTTGAGCGGCAGCAGGACGTTTTTGATCGCCGTGGCCCAGGGCATCAGCGTCGGCTCCTGGAACACGAAGGACAGCGCGTGATCCGCCCCTTCGCGATCCGCGGGCCAATCGATCAGGCCGGCGGACGGCTCGCCCAGCCCCGCGATCAGGCGCAGCAGCGTGGACTTGCCGCAGCCCGAAGGACCGAGCAGCGAAAGGAACTGGTGCCGCCCGATGTCGAGGTCGACGTTCTGCAGCGCCAGCGTGCCGTTGGAGAAGAGTTTCGCCACCCCCCGGCACGACACGACCGGCCGGGCGGAGCGCCCGGCCGGCCGGTCGTCGCTGGCGGCGGCGGCAGCCGCCGAGACGATCATCCCATGCCCACGCGCTTGTTGATGAACTGCAGCGTGTAGGCGCGCGAGATGTCGAGGCCCGTGCGCACCGCGCCGGCCGCGGCCATCGCGTCGTAGAACGACTTCCACCGCGCATCGGTCATCGCGCCGATGCCCAGCTGCTTGGCGTCGCCCGAATCGACGATGCCGTACTGCTTCATCTGCGCGATCGACTGGGCGATCTTGTCGCTGGCCATGTCGGGGTTGTCGCGCTGGATCAGCGCGTTGGCCGCCGCCGGATCGCCGTTCAGATAGCCGTACCAGCCTTCGATCGACGCATTGACGAAACGCTGCACCAGATCGGCCTTCTCGCGGACCATGCGGACCGAGGTGTTGATCGTGGTCTGGTAGTTCTCGAAGCCGTATTCGGCGAGCAGATGGATGACCGGCTCGACGCCCGCCTTGCGGATTTCGTTGGGCTCGGAGGTCAGGAAGCCCTGCTGGGAGAGCGTCTTGTCCGCGAGGAACGGCGCCATGTTGAACGTGTAGGGGCGGATCTGGTCGTCGGTGAACCCGAAGCGCGCGCGCAGCCACGGCCAATAGGACGTGCGGCCGCCGGCGCCGATCAGGATCGGCTTGCCCCTCAGGGCGGGCAACGTGTCGTTGCCCATGCCGGGATGCGAGATGAGAACCTGCGGATCCTTCTGCATCACGGAAGCGACGACGATGAAGGGCACGTTCTCCTCGACGTAGCGGAAGCCGGAGAACGAGTTGGACATGATCGCATCGACGCGGCCGGCGACCAGCAAGGCGTTGGGGTCCTGTTGCGGACCGCCCATGCGGATTTCCGCGTCGATGCCGTAGCGGCGATAAATGCCGGTGGCCAGCGCGTGATAGAAGCCGCCGTGTTCGGCCTGGGCGCGCCAATTGGTCTGGTAGACGAACTTGTCGAGCGCTTGGGCGCGCAAAGCAGGGGCCGGAAGGGCAGCCAAGGCGGTTCCGGCGCCCAGCAATCCGAGCGTGGTGCGGCGGGAAAGGGGTTTGCGGGTCATGGGGTTGCTCCGGGATCGGGGATGCAAGTCGGGAACCTCAAAACAGCAAATTCCGGACCACGCGCCGATCCCGCACGAGTCCGCACGCGGCACTATAGCCATGCCTCGGATTTAGGCAATCAGCCTCGGTTGGTGAGATACGCCAGTGGATAACTTGCGATCTCGGTCAGCGCCTGGACCAGTTTGGCGGCCCGGTGCTCGATCAACTTCTTGCCGCGTTCGGCGTCGGCGTCGAGCGCGTTGCCCGCGGCCCCCAGCGGGTTCAAATCCTGCATTTGCCAGGCGACGGTCGTCCGGCCGCCGGGGATGATCGTGTCGTACTGGCCCTTGAGCTTCTGCGGCAGGGTCTCGAAATTCCGCCGCTCGGCGTCCTTCACCAGGTCCGGCGTGAGGTACATCATCTGCGAGGTTTCCGACGACCCCGCATGGATGCCGTAGACCATTTCCTCGGGCGGGAACATGCCCGCGGGGCTGCCCAACGCATAGGAACTGATCGCCACCGCCAGCATCGAATGGCGCACGCGCAGATCGCGGCACACGATGTCGACGACCTGCGGCTGGCCGCCGTGCGAATTGAAGATCGCGAATTTGCGGATCCCGGCGCGCGCCACGCTGTCGCCGATTTCGGTCCACAGCCGGATCAAGGTTTCGGCCGACAGCGTCAGCGTGCCCTTGAAGGCCAGATGCTCGTTGGATTTGCCGACCGGCATGGCGGGCAAAAACAGCACGCCCAAATCGGGCGGCGCCAATTCCGCCGCGCGGCTGACGATGCCTTCGTTGATTTTGGCGTCGACCCACACCGGCAGATGCGGGCCGTGCTGCTCGATGGCGCCGACCGGCAGGACGGCGACGGTCCGCTCGACGTCCAGGCCGTCGAACTCGGGCCCGGTCAAATGGTGCCAGTACCGCTTGCCGGGCAGGCGGCTCATTGTAGAACCGCCTTCTGCCAACGGAATTCGGAGAAGCCCTTGCCCTGCAACGCGCCGACGATATGGCCGGGACCCAGGAACACCGGCCGGCGCGCCAGATCGAGATACATGAGCACGAGCTGTTTGCCTTGGAAGCGCGGCGCCAGATAGCCGATCGTGCGCTTCTGCATTTCGGGCGTCGATACCGAGGCGGGATCGACGTTGACGATCACGCACTGCAGGCCCGCAACCGGGTGCAGCGCCACTTGGAACGTTTGAGCGGCCATAGCGAGCGCGAATTTAATCCCGGCTGACGGACGTAAAAAGGCCTTTCGAGGCCGCGACGACGAAAACCGGAAGGTTTACGGCAGCGGCTTGGGATTGTCGGACAGCGTCCGCAGATGAGCGATCAGGTTGGCCCGATCTTCGGCGCGGCGCATCCCGGCATAGGCCATGCGGGTGCCCGGCATGTAAGCGCGCGGGTTGGCGAGAAACTGGTTCAGCTGCTCGTAACCCCACAAGCCATCGGCGCCCGGCTTGGCCGCCGCTGCGACCAGCGCTTGGGAATAGGCGAAGCCGTCGATATGCGCCTTCTTGTTGCCGACGACGTCCCACATGTTGGGACCCACGCCGTTGCGGCCGCCCTTTTCGAAGCTGTGGCAGGACGTGCAGTTGCGCAGCAGCGCCGCACCGGCCGACGCGTTCGCCGAGGCGAGCAGCGGGCCGATCGGTTCGACCTGGGCGGCGGGTTCGGCGGCGGCTTGCGCCGCGGGGGCGGCGCTCTCGACCTTGATGTCGAGCACGGTTTTTTCGAGTTTTTGCGGGGCGACCAGCAGGTTCGACAGGAATCCGATCACCGTGACGACGAGCACCGAAGTGACAACGGCGCCGAAGATCTTGTTCAGTTCGTAGGAATTCATCGTGCTGGCCCGACCGCTGGAAAAACCGAAGGCGCCGGCCCGAGCGGTACGGCGCGAGGCGGCAATCTAATTGCGCCGCGCGCCGGACGCAACCCCGCCGAAGGCCCCCGCGACGTTCCGGCGCGGCCCGCTTTGTCCGTCGAATCAAGGCGTTCGCCGCCGGGGCCGGATTGACAGCCCCGCCCGCCCCGGCCGATAACCGCCCCCTGACCCCAAATCGAGGACGAATCCGCCGATGCCGCCCAGTTCCGCCAAGCGCATCGCCTTTCAGGGCGTGCCGGGTGCCTATTCGCATCTCGCCTGTCGTCATGCCTATCCCAAGCTCGAGCCCTTGGCGTGCCCGAGCTTCGAGGACGCGTTCGACGCCGTGCGGACGGGCAAAGCCCAGCTGGCGATGATCCCGATCGAAAACTCGGTCGCGGGCCGCGTGGCGGAAATCCACCATTTGATCCCCGAGGCGGGCCTCAACATCGTCGCCGAGCATTTCGAGCGGGTGAACCACCATCTGCTCGCCCCGCAAGGCGCCACGCTCGCCACGATCAAGACCGTGCAAAGCCACGTCCAGGCGCTCGATCAATGCCGGGCGAGCTGTCGCGCGCTCGGCTTGAAGCGCGTCGTCGGCGCCGATACGGCCGGTTCGGCGGCCGAAATCGCCAAAACCGGGGACGTCACGCGCGCGGCGATCGCCTCGTCCTTGGCGGGCCAGATCTACGGGCTCAAAAGCCTCAAGAAGGATCTCGAAGACGCCGAGCACAACACGACCCGTTTCGTCGTGCTCTCCAAGAAGTCCGAGATCGCCGATCCCAAGAAGGGCAAATGCGTCACGACCCTGGTTTTCCGGGTCAAGAACCGGGCCGCGGCGCTCTACAAGGCGATGGGCGGCTTCGCGACCAACGGCGTGAACATGACCAAGCTCGAAAGCTACATGCTCGGCGGCAAGTTCACGGCGACGCAGTTCTACGCCGACGTCGAAGGTCACCCCGAGGAGCGCGGCCTCGCCCACGCGTTGGAGGAACTCGAGTTCTTCTCCGACCACGTCAAGATTCTGGGCGTCTATCCCGCGCACGCGTACCGGCTGAAAGGCCGGCATTAAAACAGCGTCATCTGATCTCCGGCTTGGGGCGGCGGGGCGAAGCGCGACAGGTCGTAGGACCAATCGTTGCGGTCGAGGCCCAGGCGTTTGCGCGCCTTCAAGAAGCGCGCGTTGAGCAACGCCGCGTAAGGCCCCGTGCCGACGAAGCGCGTGCCGAATTCGGCGTGGTTGAGCTTGCCGTCGCGGCTTTGGCGGATCAGATCGAGCACGCGGCCCTTGCGCAAGGGGGCGTGCGCGTCGAGCCACTCGTCGAACAGATCCTTGATCTCCAGCGGCAGGCGCAAAAGCGTGTAGCCGGCGGTGCGCGCGCCGGCCGCGCGCGCGGCTTCGAGGATCGCTTCGAGTTCGTGGTCGTTCAGCGCCGGAATCATCGGCGCGGCCATCACGCCGACCTCCACACCTGCGTCGGCCAACGCCCGGATCGCCGCGAGCCGGCGTTGCGGGGCGGACGCGCGCGGTTCCATCCGCCGCGCGAGATCGCGATCGAGCGTGGTCACGGAAACGAACACGCGCGCGAGCCGCAGTTCGGCCATCGGGGCCAGGATGTCGATGTCGCGCGCGACCAACGCACCCTTGGTCACGATCGAAAACGGATGCCGGAAATCGCGCAAGGTTTCGAGGATCGCGCGCGTCACGCGCGCGTCGCGTTCGGCCGGTTGATAGGGATCGGTGTTCGAGCCGAGCGCGATGGCCGATGGCTTGTAGCCGGGCTTGCGCAATTCGGCCGCGAGCAGCTTGGCCGCGTCCGGTTTGAAGAACAGCTTGGTTTCGAAATCCAGCCCCGGCGACAAGCCGAGATAGGCGTGGCTGGGCCGCGCATAGCAATAGACGCACCCATGCTCGCAGCCGCGATAGGGGTTGATCGATTGTGCGAAGGGAATGTCGGGGCTGTCGTTGCGCGCGATGACCGTGCGGCTCGCATCCGCCTGCAGCGTCGTGCGCAAAGGCGGCAGGTCGGAATCCGGATCCACACCCCAGCCGTCGTCGACGCGCACGCGCGCGGTCGGCTCATAACGCCCTGCGGCGTTGGAGACCGCCCCGCGGCCTTTGCGCGCGTGATCGGGAATCGCTTCGTCCATCGCGCGCGACCCTAAGCCGCCGCTATGAACAATTCAAGAACATCGCTTTAGCCCCAGGCTTTTCGCTGGTCGGCGATGGTGGCGAGATCGAGGGCGGCCGCGATGGCTTTCTCGGCGTGATCGGCGTAGCGGCCGTCGAGTGCCTTATGCGTGCCTTCGACGCGGAAGCGGACGAACTGGCTGGTCGTCCGCAGCCACACCAAGCGCCGGAAGGGCCGCATGGCGGCGAGGGTTTCGCGCGTCAACGCGTCGCCCACCTTCGTGGACCAAGCGCGGATGTAAGCGTCGATGTCCGCAGGGCCCAGCGTGGTGGCGCAATCCGCATCCCAGGCGAGCGCCGGGCGCGTGACGGCGTGCGCGAGATCCAACCCCGGCAGCGAATAGACGCATTTTTCGATGTCGACGAAATAGGCGCGTCCGCCCGGGGCCACGACGAAATTCCCGGGATGGGTGTCGACCACGCACAGCCGGCGCGCGAACGCCGCGAGGCGTTTTTCGTTGGCGGACGCGAATTCCTTGGCCCAAGCGATTTCGTGGCCCAAGGCGATTTTCGCTTTGGGGTCGAGCCCGGCTTTGTCGAGCAACGCGAAATTCGCCTCGATCGTCGCGACGACGTCGCGCACCGGATCGGCCGGCGTTTCCAGCGGCGCGCGCGCCGCTTCGGCCGGCGGCTCGAGCTTGTGGATCGCGGCGAGCGTGGCCCCCAACGCCGGGATGCCGGCCGGCAATTTCGGATTGGCGCCCGGAATTTCGTCGACGATCAACGCCCCGCCGGGCAACTCGGCCGAAACCGCCAGCACGCCGTGCAACCGAGGTGTGGCGTCCGAGGGCTGTGCGCGTTTGAACATCTCCGCCTCGCGCGCGAGCGCCGCGCCCGCCTCCGCGCGTGCGCGCGGAATCCGCAGCAGCACGCGCCGGCTTTTGACGCGCACATGGCCATGGCTCAGCCCTTTCGCGGGCAGCGGAACCAATTCCGCCGGCGCCAACTCGGCGAAGGCGGGCAGGGCGGTCAACGCGCGATGAAGGGCAACGAGATCGGGACGGGACATGATTTCTTCGCCGTTGCCGACACTGTAGCGTCGGGCGCGACGGCGCGCCATGATCGCGCGCGTGCGCCTGTCCATCGTCGTTCCCGCTCTCGACTCCGCAAAGTTTCTGCCCGCGTGCTTGGACGCGCTCGCCCACGCATCGGCGGCAGAGCGTATCCTCGTCGACGGCGGTTCGCAGGACGGAACGCCCGCGCTTGCGCAGGCGCGCGGCTGGCGCGTGATCGAGGCGCCGCGCGGGCGCGGGCCGCAACTCGCCGCCGGGGCCGCAGCGGCGACCGGCGATTGGCTGTTGTTCGTCCATGCCGATACCGTATTGGCGCCGGGTTGGGCGGCGTCGGTCGCGGGCTTCGTCCACGCCCCCGAAAATGCGGATCGCGCGGCCCATTTCCGTCTCGCGTTCGACAGCCCCGATCCCCGCGCGCGCCGCGTCGAACGGCTTGCCAATTGGCGCGCGCGGACCTTCGGCTTGCCCTACGGCGATCAAGCCTTGCTGATCGCCAGGGCGCATTACGCCGCGCTCGGCGGCTATCGGCCGTTGGCGTTGATGGAGGACGTCGACCTCGTGCGCCGGATCGGGCGGGCCCGGCTGCGCGCGCTCGACGCGGCGGCGGTGACGTCGGCCGCGCGCTACGAACGCGACGGCTGGCGCGCGCGGCCTTTGCGCAACCTTGCGTGCCTCGCGCTGTGGTTCGCGGGGGTTTCGCCGGACGCGATCAGGCGGCTTTACCGATGAACCGGCCCACGCTCTACGTCTTCGCCAAGCAAGCGCGCCGGGGCCGCGCGAAAACCCGTCTCGCGCGCGGGATCGGCGAAACGGCGGCCCTCGCCTTCCAGCGCGCGTGCCTTGCCGCGACGTTGCGCGAACTCGCGCGCGGGCCGTGGCGGCTCGTGCTGTGCGGCGCGCCCGATGCGGCCGCGCGCTCGCGCCGGTTGTGGCCGTCGCCGGTGCCGCGTCGGGGCCAAGGACGCGGCGATCTGGGCGCGCGGATGGCCCGCGCGCTCGCCGCGGCGCGCGGGCCGGTGGCCATCGTGGGCAGCGACATCCCCGATATCCGGCGCGCCCATGTGCGGGCGGCTTTCGCGGCTTTGGGCGGGGCCGATTTCGTTTTCGGCCGCTCGCGCGACGGCGGCTATTGGCTGGTCGGCGCGCGGATCGGCGCGCGCGCGCGGCGGGTGTTCCGGGGCGTGCGTTGGTCGAGCGCGCATGCGCTCGCCGACAGCCTCGCTTCGCTGGGCCGCGCGCGTGTGGCTTTCGCGGCCACGCTCGACGACGTGGACGAGCGCGCCGGCTACGAACGCTGGCTCAGACCGTCGCCTTCGGTTTCGTCGTGAGATGTTCTTGCAGGCGCGGCATCAGCTCGACCAGGTTGCAGGGGCGATGCCGGTTGTCGAGCTGCCATTTGAGGATCTCCTCCCACCCGTCGCGGCAGGCCGAGGGCGACCCGGGCAGCGCGAACAGATAGGTCCCGCCCGCGACGCCGCCCGTCGCCCGGCTTTGCAGCGCCGATGTGCCGATCTTGGGAAACGAGATCATCCGGAACATTTCGCCGAAGCCGTCGATCTTCTTTTCGTAAAGTCCCTCGAACGCCTCGGGCGTCACGTCGCGGCCGGTGACGCCCGTGCCGCCGGTCGAAATCACGACGTCGATCGTAGGATCGGCGATCCACGCGCGCAGTTGCGCCCGGATCGCCTCCTTGTCGTCCTTGACGATGGCGCGCGCGGCCAGCGCGTGGCCGTCGCGCGCGATCATCGACGCCAGCGCGTCGCCCGATTTGTCGCTGCCCGCGTCGCGGGTGTCCGATACGGTCAGAACGGCGATGTTGCAGGCCAAAAACGGGCGGGTTTCGTCGAGCTTGGGCATGGGCGCCTCGCGGACCGCTAATAGCGGCTGAGGAAGACGATCGTCAGATTCTGCGCCGCGGCCGGCGGATCGGCGAAGACGATCTCGAATTCGGCCTCGGCGCCGGGTTCGAGCAGGCGCATGTCGAGCCGCACATCCTCCTGGACGAGCGGCGTTCCGCGTTCGTCGACCAAGGCGGCGCGCAAGACCGGCAGCGCACGCGCGCCCTCGGCGGCGTTGCGCACCTTGCCGCGCACGGCCATCGTCGGCGTGCCGGCGGACGAGCCGCGCTCGGGGGCCGCGACGACCACCTCCAGCCCTTCGCCGGGCGGCGGCACCGGAAAGCGGAAGGCTTGGTAGATCGCGCGCGTCTCGGGCAAACGCGCCATGATTTCGCCTTGCGCGAAGATGGCGGCACCCAGGCCCGCGACCGTCAGCAGCAGCAACAGCCAGCCGATGATCGCCGCGACCGACCGCTTGCCTTCGGCCGCCGCCGGCTTGGCCGGTCGCTTCGGCTTGTCCTCGGCCGGGGCGACGGTCTCGGCGACGCCGTCGGGCGTCATATCGAGGGCGGCGGGCGCTGCCATCGGCATCGGGGGCTCGGCCTCGGGGACCGGCTCGGGCGCGCGCTTGGGCGGCGGTGGGGGCGGTGGGGGTGGCGGCGGCGGGGGCGGGGGCGGGGGCGGCGCGAATGACGGCGCCATCGCCTCCATCGTCATGTCCACAAGGCCGCGGCCCGCATGGCGGGCGACCGGTGCCGGCGTCGGGGCCGCCGGCTCGTCCTTCTTCCAGCGCTTTTCGGTGCGTGGAAAGCGCGGATTGATTTCGAGAACGGCTTGGCGCGGCTTCTGCACCCAGCCATGCCCGCAATTGCCGCAGCGCACGTGGCGGCCATGCGCGCCCAACGCGTCGTCGGCAACGCGGAAACGCGCGGCGCAGTTGGGGCAGGCGACGATCATGGCGCGAACGGCGACTCCGGCGGGGCCAAGCCCGCGATTCCTTTACGTTTATAGGGGGCGCGGGCCGGGTGCGGCAAGCTTGCCGGGGGCGCGCATGGCATGCCAGGATTCAAAACACCCCCGACGTGGGGTCGAGGGCGAGGCGCGTTCCGGCATGGTGATCTTCGAACGCGTGGGTTTGCGCTACGGGCTGGGCCCCGAGGTTTTGCGCGACGTGAGTTTCGCGTTGCCCCCCGGCAGCCTGCATTTCCTGACCGGCGCTTCGGGGGCGGGCAAATCCTCGTTGCTGTCGCTGCTTTATCTGGCCCGCCGACCCTCGCGCGGCACGGTCCAGCTGTTCGGCCGGGACGTGGCCGGTCTCGCGCGGGCCGATTTCCCGGCGTTGCGCCGCCAGATCGGCGTGGTGTTCCAGGATTTCCGGCTGCTCGACCATCTTTCGGTACTCGACAACGTGGCGCTGCCGCTGCGCGTGCAGGGGATCGACGACGCGCAAGTGCGCGAGCATGCGGCCGAATTGCTGGTCTGGGTGGGGCTGGGCGATCACTTGGACGCGTTCCCGCCGACCTTGTCGGGCGGGCAGAAGCAGCGCGTGGCGATCGCGCGCGCGGTGATCGGCCGGCCGCGGCTGCTGATCGCCGACGAGCCGACCGGCAACGTCGACGATCGCATCGCCGTGCGCTTGATGCGCCTGTTCGAGGAACTGAACCGCCTGGGCACGACGATCGTCATCGCCACGCACAACCTCCAACTGGTGCGCGAGTCCCGGCATCCCGAACTGCGCCTCGAAGCGGGCACGCTCGCGCGCGCGGTCAAGGGGGCGGCGTGACCGGGCCGGGCGGCGCCCTCGGGCTCGAACGCGACCGCGAGCGGCGCTGGATCGCGGGCGTGATCGGCACGCTGTCGTTGCTCGCCACGCTGGCCTTGGGCTTGGCGTTGTCGCTATCGGCCGCCGGCGCGCAATGGCGCGCGGATTTCGAGGGGATTCTGACGGTCGAAATCCCGGCCGAGGACGACGCCGCGGCCCAAGCCGCGAAGGTCGCCGCCGCCTTGGCCGTGCTGCGCGCCGATCCGGCCATCGAGCGCGCCGAGGCGTTGGGCCGTGCGCGCGCCCAAGCGCTGCTTGCCCCGTGGCTCGGGCAGACACCGCTCGACGCGTTGCCGCTGCCCGCGTTGATCGACGCGCGCGCGCGCAAGGGCGCCAAGGTCGATCTGCCGGCCCTCCAGGCCAGGCTCGACGCGGCCGTCGCGGGCGCGCGCGCGGACGATCACGCGCGCTGGCTCGCGGGATTTTTGGCCCTCGCCCGCGCGGCGGGGATCGTCGCCTTCGTCGTGACCGCGGCGGTGGCGATCGCGGCGGCGGGCGCGGTCGGCTTCGCGACGCGCGCGGGCCTTGCCATGCATCGCGAGGCGGTCGATCTGCTGCATCTGGTCGGGGCGGCGGATTCCTACATCGCCGGCCAATTCGCGCGCGCGGCCTTGCGCTTGGCGTTGGCCGGGTCGGCGCTGGGCGCGCTCGCGGGCGCCGTCGTTCTGGCCGTCGCCCACGCCGTCGCGACCGCGTCGGGAGCGCTCGCGTTTCCGCTGCCCGCGCTCGACCTCGCGGGTTGGGCCGCGATCGGGCTTGTCCCGGCCGGTGCGACGGCGGTCGCCGCCGCTTCGGCGTACGCGACCGTGCTGCGCGCGCTCGCGCGGATCGTGTAGAAGCCCGCCATGAAACTCGTCCTGCTCGACCGCGACGGCGTGCTCAACGAGGACCGCGCCGACTACGTCAAGAACCCGGGCGAACTCGTCCTTCTGCCCGGGGCGGCGCAAGCCGTGGCGCGGCTGAACGCGGCGGGCTTCGCGGTCGCGATCTGCACGAACCAAGCGGGCGTCGGCAAGGGCGTGTTCGACGAAGCGATGCTCGCGCGCATCCACGACAAGCTGCGCGACGAATTGGCCCGCGCGGGCGGCACGCTCGATGCGATCTTCCATTGCCCGGACCCGGGCCCCTCGCCGCGCCGCAAGCCCGAACCCGGGATGCTGCTCGAAGCGTTGCGCCGTTTCGGTGCGGCGGCGGCGCGAACGCCGTTCGTGGGCGACAACCTGCGCGATCTCGAAGCCGCGGCGAAAGCCGGCTGCCCGCGCCATCTGGTGCGCACGGGCCACGGCGCCAAGGTGCAGGCCGCGGGCCTGCCCCCGGCGGTGTTGCCGGTACGCGTGCACGACGATCTCGCCGCGGCGGTGGACGCCCTGCTGGCGGAGGACGGAACGTGAGGCGCGCGCGCGGCGGACCCTTCGCGTGGATTTTCTTCGCCCTGCTCGCGGCGGGACTCGGCTATGCGGGCGGGCTTGTCTGGTTCGCGCAAACGATCCCGCGCGCGCCCGCCCCCGACGCGGCCGCGACGGTCGCGGACGGCATCGTCGTCTTGACCGGCGGGCCGCTGCGTTTGCGCGAGGGCTTGCGCCTGCTCGCCGCCGGCAAGGGACGGAAGCTTCTCGTCTCGGGCGTCTATCGCGGCGTCGAGGTGCAGGAATTGCTGCGCGTCGCGCGCCAAGCGCCCGACTCGGTGGAATGCTGCGTCGAACTCGGCTATGCGGCCGATTCCACCCACGGCAACGCGCGCGAAACCTCCGCCTGGGTCGAACGCGAAGGCTTCCGGTCGCTGATCCTGGTCACCGCGAACTACCATCTGCGCCGCTCGCTGCTCGAATTCCGCCGCGCGCTGCCCGACATCGAGATCCATCTCCATCCGGTTTTCCCCGAGGGGTTCCGCATCGAGGCGTGGTGGCGCTGGCCGGGCACGTTCGCGCTGGTCCAGGGCGAGTATCATAAGTTCCTCGCGGCGCTGGCGCGGCCGCTGATGCCGTTGGGCGGCGCCGAAACGGGCGATCTCGCCCCGGGAGAATTGCCGTGATCGTGAGGCTGCGTTCGCTCGCCTTCAACGTTTGGTTCTTCGGGCTGACGGCGCTCGCCTTGCTGATCTCGCTGCCCGCGATGCTGACCACGCGCAAGCTGTGCATCGCGCTGGGCCGCCTATGGGCGCGGTTGATGGTCGGCGGCATGCGCGTGCTGGTCGGCACGAAGGTCGAATTGCGCGGACGCGTGGAACTGCTCGGCGCGCCCGCGCTGGTGGCGATAAAGCATCAAAGCGCTTGGGACACGATCTTCTTCTATCTGGTCTGTCCGGACCCCGCCTACGTGTTGAAGAAGGAATTGCTCCGCATTCCGATCTACGGCTGGATGGCTGCGCGCCAGGGCCATATTCCGGTCGACCGCAAGGCCGGGGGGCCCGCGCTCAAGCGCATGCTCGACGCCGCCGACAGGGCGATCGCCGAGGGGCGGCAAATCCTGATCTTCCCGCAAGGCACGCGCGTTCCGCCGGGCGTTTCGACGGCCGATCATCCCTATCATCCGGGAATCGCGGGGCTTTACGCGAAGCTCGGCGTGGGATGCGTGCCGGTCGCGCTGAACTCCGGGATGTTCTGGGGACGGCGGAGCTTCCTCAAACGGCCGGGCACCATCGTGGTCGAAGTTCTCGAACCCATCGCGCCGGGTTTGCCGCGCGCGCGTTTCATGCGCGAACTCGAAACGCGCGTCGAAACGGCGAGTGCGGCGCTCGAAGCCGAGGCGAGGACGCAAGCGTGAGCGAATCGCGCCTGCGCGCGCTGCGGCTGGGCGCGGGTCTCGTGCTGTTTGTCTACGTGGCGCTGCATCTGACCAACCACGCGACGATGCTGATCTCGCTGCGCGCGGCCGAAGCCGCGGCGGCGCCGATCTTCGCGGCCGTGCGCGCGCCGCCCGGCTCGCTGCTGCTTTACGGCGCCATCGTGGTTCACGCGGCGCTGGGGCTGCGCGCGATCGTGCTGCGGGATTCGTGGACGGCGATCCGCCCCGGCGAGATCGCGCAATTGCTGCTGGGTCTTTCGATCGTGCCGCTGATGGCGGACCATTTGGTCCTCGTGCGCGGCGGCTACGAGCGCTTCGGCTACCAGCCTTTCCATACGGCGATCGCGGCGAGTGCGGGCCTGCAGCCGGGAATCGCGCTCGATCTCGCGTTGGGATTGTGCGTCGTCTGGCTGCACGGGTGTCTGGGCGTCCATTACTGGCTGCGGTTGAAGCCGGCTGCCGCGCGCTGGCGGAGCGCGTGGTTCGTCTTCGCGGCGCTGTTGCCGGTGCTCGCGTTGCTGGGCTTGCTGTCCGGCGTGCGCGAGGCGAACCAATTGCTGGCCGATCCCGCCTGGCGCGCGGGCTTCGCCGACGAATACCGTCTGCCGCGCGGGGCCGATCACGCCGCATTGCGCGCGACCATCGATGCGGTCGAGCGGGCATGGTGGTTCGCCGTGGCCGCGGCCGCGGCGGCCTCGGCGCTGCGCGGTTGGAGCAAGCGCCGGCGGCGCGCGATCGCGGTGCGTTACGCCGACGGCCGCATTGCGCGCGCGGCGAAGGGCGTGTCGCTGTTGGCGGTGTCGCGCGCCGACGGCGTGCCGCACGCGGCCGTATGCGGCGGGCGCGGGCGGTGTTCGACCTGCCGCGTGCGCGTGAGTTCGGGCGCCGAGTTCCTGACGCCGGCCGATGCGGCCGAACGCAAGGTGCTGGCGCGCGTGGGGGCCGACCCCGACGGGGCGGGCGGTACGGCGATCGTGCGCCTTGCGTGCCAAGCGCGGCTGGCCGGGGGCGGGCCGGTCGCCATCGTGCCGCTGCTGCCCGCGCAAATCGGCCCCGCCGCCGCGCGCGCGGGCGACGGCCACGCGCAAGGCCGGGAACTCGACATCGTCGTGCTGTTCGCCGATCTGCGCGGGTTCACGGGATTGTCGGCCGGGCAATTGCCCTACGACACGGTGTTTTTGCTCAACCGGTATTTCGCCGCGATGGGCCGGGCGATCGAACGCGAAGGCGGGACCATCGACAAATTCGTCGGCGACGGGGTGATGGCGTTGTTCGGTGTCGCGCGCAACGCGGCTTTGCCCGACGCCGCGCGCCAAGCGCTGGCGGCGGCGAGCGCCATGGGCCAAGCACTGGCGGCGTTGAACGCCGAACTCGCCCACGATCTCAAAGCCCCGCTCAAGATCGGCATCGGGCTGCACGCCGGCCCCGCGATCGTGGGCGAGATGGGGTATGGCCGGGCTTTGCATCTGACGGCCATCGGCGACACGGTCAACGCCGCAAGCCGCATCGAAGGGCTCAGCAAGGAGTTCGGCGCCGAACTCGTGGTCTCGGAGGCGGTGTTCGCGCGTGCGGAGATCGCGGTGAATGTGCCGGCGCGCGAGGTCGACTTGCGCGGGCGGGAGGGCAAAGTCCGCGTCTTCGCGTTCGAAACCGCAGCATCGGCGCCGCAGGGTTAGCACGGTCACGTTCGCCGGGCGCGCCCATCCTCGGCGCGCCATCGGGGTGCCGCCGCGACCGGTTTGGGGAAGCTGGGGACAAGTCGAATTTCATCGAACATACAATATGTTGTGGTGAATTGCCCTGTTGAAACATATCCAGAACATAGCTGTTGCCAGGGGGGCGTCCGACGCCTACCTTCCCGGTTGCACCGAGACCCCTTCGCCCGAGAGCCCATGCGCCCCATCGCCGCCATCTCCCAGCAAATCTGGGACATGAAATATCGCTTCAAAAAGCCCGACGGAGCCGCGATCGACAAATCGATCGAGGATACCTGGACGCGCGTGGCCGACGCCTTGGCCGAAGCCGAGGCGCCCGAAGCCCGCGCCGAGTGGGCGGCGAAATTCCGCACGGCGCTGGAGGATTTCAAATTCATCCCGGCGGGCCGCATCGTCGCGGGGGCGGGCACGGCGCGCAACGTCACGCTGTTCAACTGCTTCGTGATGGGCACGGTGCCCGACGATATGGCCGGCATCTTCGCCCATCTGCGCGAAGCCGCGCTGACCATGCAGCAAGGCGGTGGCATCGGCTACGATTTCTCCACCCTGCGGCCCAAGGGCGCCCCCGTGAAGGGCGTGGGGGCGGACGCGTCGGGCCCGCTGTCGTTCATGGACGTCTGGGATTCGATGTGCCGCACGATCATGTCGGCGGGCCATCGGCGCGGCGCGATGATGGCGACGCTGCGCTGCGACCACCCCGACGTGGAAGCTTTCGTCGAGGCCAAGCGCGAACCCGGGCGCTTGCGCATGTTCAATCTTTCCGTCCTGGTCACCGACGCGTTCATGACTGCGGTGAAGGAGGACGCGCCCTGGCCGCTGACCTTCGAAGGCACCCATTTCCGCACGGTGCGCGCGCGCGACCTGTGGGACAAAATCATGCGCTCGACCTACGCCTTCGCCGAGCCGGGCGTGATCTTCATCGACCGCATCAACCGAACCAACAATCTTTGGTACGCCGAAACCATCGCGGCGACCAATCCGTGCGGCGAGCAGCCCTTGCCGCCCTATGGCGCGTGTCTGCTGGGCTCGATCAATCTCGCGGCGTTGGTGAAGGACCCGTTCGGGCCGGACGCGGCGCTGGACGAGGCCGAACTCGAACGCATCGTTCCCCTCGCCGTGCGGATGATGGACAACGTGACCGACGTGTCGCGGTTTCCGCTGCCGGCGCAGACCGAGGAGGCGCGGGCCAAGCGGCGCATCGGACTCGGCGTCACGGGCCTCGCCGACGCGTTGATCCTGTGCGGGTTGCGCTACGGGTCGGAGGCGGCGGTGGCGCAGACCGAACGGTGGATGATGCGCATCCGCAGCCTCGCCTACGCCGCGTCGGTCGAACTCGCCAAGGAGAAGGGCCCGTTCCCGCTGTTCGACCGCGAGAAATATCCGCAAGGCGAGGCGATCCGCGCGCTCGAGCCAGCGCTGCAGGACGCCATCCGCGCGCACGGGATCCGCAACGCGCTGCTGACCTCCATCGCCCCCACCGGCACGATCTCGCTGATGGCCGACAACGTGTCCTCGGGGCTCGAACCGGTCTTCTCGTTCTCCTACATGCGCACCGTGCTGATGCCCGACGGCACGCGCCGGCAGGAGGAGGTCTCCGACCACGCCTATCGGCTCTACAAGCGCATGTTCGGCGAGAACGCGGCGCTGCCCGATTATTTCGTCGACGCGCAGCGCCTGACGCCGGCCGAGCATGTCGTCATGCAGGCGGCCGTGCAGAAATACGTCGACGCTTCGATCTCCAAAACGATCAACTGCCCCGAGGAGATGTCGTTCGAAGCGTTCAAGGACGTCTACGCCCAAGCCTACGCGCTCGGCTGCAAGGGGTGCACGACCTACCGGCCCAACGACGTGACGGGCTCGGTGCTGACGGTCAAGAAGGACGACGCGAAGAAAAAGGCCGCACCCGTGCAGCAATCGCTGCCCTTGGCGAAGGCGCAGCCCCGGCCCGCCGATCCGTTCGAGGCCAGCGTGGTCTACATGACCCGCCCCTTGGACCGCCCGGAGGCCCTGCCCGGCCAGACCTACAAGATCAAATGGGCCGACGCCGAGCATGCGCTCTACATCACGATCAACGACGTGATCGCCGACGGCCGCCGCCGGCCCTTCGAGGTTTTCATCAACTCCAAGAACATGGAGCATTACGCTTGGACCGTGGCGCTCACGCGCATGATCTCGGCGGTGTTCCGGCGCGGCGGAGACGTGTCGTTCGTGGTCGAGGAGTTGAAGGCGGTGTTCGATCCGCGCGGCGGGCAATGGATGGGCGGGCGTTACGTGCCCTCGCTGCTCGCGGCGATCGGCGAGGTGATAGAACGGCACATGGTCCAGATCGGGTTCCTGCGTCCCGGCGAGGCGCTGGCCTCCGACCCGGCGGCCGAGAATCCGCCTTTGGCGTTGGCCTCGGGGGGGACCGCGGCCGAAGCCGCGCAGGCGGTGTCGTCGTCGCACAGCGGATCGTCCTCGGGTGTCGCGGCGCTGTTCGCGTCGAGCCCGCCCGATGGGTCGCAAGCGCGGCTCGCCGGCGCGCGCCATTGCCCGAAATGCACGGCACCGACGCTCATCCGGATGGAAGGCTGCGACACCTGCACGACCTGCGGGTATTCCAAGTGCGGGTGAAGCTTCGCAGGCTCAGCCGATAAGCTCGGCCAGCGTTCCGCGCAGCAGATCGAGATCGGAATCCCGCGACAGGCGATGGTCGCCGTCTTTGACGAGCGTCACGCGCACGTCGTCCGAGGTCAGGACCGAAGCGATTCTGGGCGAGAGTTCCCACGGCACGTCGGGATCGCACATGCCGTGCAGCAGCCGGACGGGGCCCGAATATGCCAGCGGGCCGCGCAACAGCAGGTGGTTTCGGCCGTCCTCGATCAGCTTGGCTGTGATCGCGTAGGGCTCCGCGCCGTAATCGGAGGGCTGGTAGAGCACGCCCTTCGCCGCAAGCTCGGCGCGCTCGGCATCGGATAATCTTGCCCAAATCAGATCTTCGGTGAAATCGGGCGCCGGCGCGATGCCGACCAGCCCTGCCACGCGCGCGGGCCGCGCGCGCGCCAACAGCAGCGCGATCCAGCCGCCCATCGACGAGCCGACGATGATTTGCGGGCCCTCGGTCACTGCGTCGAACGCGGCCAGCGCGTCCGCGAACCAGGAACCTATCGTCCCTTCTTCGAACCGCCCCTCGGACTCGCCGTGACCGGAATAATCGAAGCGCAGGCAGGCATGGCCCCGGGCGCGGGCGAAGGCCTCGACCGCCAGCGCTTTCGAACCGGTCATGTCCGACATGAACCCGGTGCAAAACACGACGCCGTAAGACTTGCCGTGCGTGCGGCGATAGGCGATACGGGGTTTCGAAGCGCCCCGGTCGAGAAATTCGGGCGGCGAAGACGGTTCGGACATTGGATCACGCGGAACAAGAAGCGGCGGAGGCGGCGGCGGCGGCGGCGGGCGCGCCCAAGCGCGCGCCGACCATCATGCAGGTTCTGCCGGCGCTCGTCACCGGCGGGGTGGAACGCGGGGCCGCGGACGTTGCCGCGGCACTGGCTGCGGCGGGCTGGCGGTCGATCGTCGTTTCGGAGGGCGGGCCGATGGTCCGCGAGATCGAACGCGCCGGGGCCATCCACGTGACCTTGCCGGTCGCGACCAAGAACCCTTTCGCGATGCGCCGCAACGTCGCGCGACTGGTCGAGGTGGCGCGCACCCACGGCGTCGATCTGATCCACGCGCGCAGCCGCGCGCCGGCATGGTCCGCGCGCGCCGCGGCGCGCCGGTTGGGGGTGCCGTTCGTGACGACCTTCCACGGCACCTACAATTTCGGAAATCCGATCAAGCGTTGGTACAATTCGGTGATGGCCAAGGGGGCGCGCGTCATCGCGATCTCCGAGTTCATCGCGAAGCACGTCGTCGCCAATTACGCCGTGCCGCCGGCCTTGGTGCGCGTGATCCACCGCGGCGTCGATGTCGCGCGCTTCGATCCCGCGCGCGTGTCGGCCGAACGGGTGATCAAACTCGCCAACGAATGGCGGCTGCCCGACGGGCTGCCGGTCGTGATGCTGCCGGGCCGGCTGACGCGCTGGAAGGGCCAGACGCTGCTGATCGACGCCGCCGCCAAACTCGGCCGGCGCGACATCGTCGTGCTGTTCGTCGGATCCGATCAGGGCCGCACCGGCTATCGGCGCGAGCTCGAAAACCTCACGCGCCGGCGCGGCCTCGAAGGCATCGTGCGGATCGTCGACCACTGCAACGACATGGCCGCAGCCTACATGCTGGCCGACGTCGTCGTTTCCGCCTCGACCGATCCCGAGGCGTTCGGCCGCGTCGTGGCCGAAGCGCAAGCGATGGGCCGGCCGGTCGTCGCCCCCGATCACGGCGGCGCGCCCGAAATCCTGCTGCCGGGCGAGACGGGCTGGCTGTTCCGCCCGCGCGAGGCCGAAAGCCTGGCCGAGGCGCTGCGCGCGGCCCTCGCTCTCGACGCGGCCGCGCGCGACGATCTGGCGGGCCGCGCGATCGCGCACATCAACGATCTGTTCACGAAGCAGCGCATGTGCGCGGCCACGCTCGACGTCTATGCGGAGGTCCTGCGCGAAGCCAAACCCGAGGTGTGGGGATGAACCCGGCCGAGTACGACAGCGTGCTCGTCGTCAAGCTCGGGGCGTTGGGCGACGTGGTCCAATCCCTCGGCCCGATCCGCGCGATCCGCCGCGCGCATCCCAAGGCGCGGCTGATCGTGCTGACCGCACCGGCGTTCGCCGATCTGTTCGCCGCCGATCCCGACGTCGACGAGGTTTGGCGCGACACCCGGCCGCACAAGTTCAACGTCTTCGGGCTGCTCGCGTTGCGCGCGCGCTTGCGCGGCGGCCGTTTCCAGCGCGTCTACGATCTGCAGACATCGTCGCGCTCGAACCTCTATTTCAAGCTGATGGGCCCCCGGCGGCCCGAATGGTCGGGGATCGCGCCCGGCTGTTCGCATCCGCACGCCAATCCCGCGCGCGACGCCTTGCACACGGTCGATCGCCAGCGCGATCAGCTGAAGATGGCCGGCATCGACGACGTGCCGGACACCGATCTTTCCTGGCTGAGTGCCGATCTGGCCGGCTTCAAGCTGCCCGATCCTTACGTGCTGCTGGTTCCCGGCGGCGCGCCGACCCGGCCGAAGAAGCGCTGGCCCGTCGCCAAATACGCCGCGTTGGCGCAGGAATTGGTGGCCCATGGCGCCACACCGGTCGTGCTCGGCGGCAAGGCGGAAGCGCCCTTGGGCGAAGCGATCCGGGCGGCCAGCCCCCGGGTCCGCGACCTGACCGGCAAAACCAGCTTCGCGGAAATCGCCGCCTTGGCGCGCGGGGCGGGTGCCGCGATCGGCAACGACACCGGCCCCATGCATTTGATCGCGCGCGCGAACTGCCCGTCGATCGTGCTGTTCGGTTCGGATTCGGATCCCGCCCTGTGCGCCCCGCGCGGTGCGGAAGTCGCGATCGTGCGCCGGGGCAACCTCGAAGGGCTCGGCGTGGACGAGGTCATGCGCCTGCTGTTCAAGCGCGCGGCTTGACAGGGCCGCTTGAGCCCGTAAATTCCCCCGGTTTGCGCAACCCGGCGCCTCGCGGGGAAAAACGGCCGTTCGATGTCGTTTTCCCGCGGCCGCCTTACCCACGAGGATACCCATCGCACGTCCCGCTCAGGATGCCCCGCCTGCCAAAGAGGGCCCGCGCGTCAACGACGAGATCACGTCCGCCGACATCCGCCTGATCGGCGGGGAGGGCGAGATGCTCGGAGTGGTCAACATTTTCGACGCGCTGCAAGCGGGATGGGATTCCGGTCTCGACGTCGTCGAGGTGAGCCCCAACGCGGAGCCGCCGGTCTGCAAACTGCTCGATTTCGGCAAGTTCAAATACGAGCAGCAGAAGAAGGCCAACGAGGCCCGCAAGAAGCAGAAGGTCATCGAGATCAAAGAGATCAAGATGCGCCCGGGCATCGACGACCACGACTACGACGTCAAGAAGCGCGCGATGGTCCGTTTCCTCGAGGAAGGCGACAAGGTCAAGGTCACCTTGCGTTTCCGCGGCCGCGAAATGGTGCACCAGGAACTCGGCTACAAGCTGCTCGAGCGGCTGAAGGCGGATCTGGGCGAACTCGCCAAGGTCGAGGCGCATCCGCGCATGGAAGGCCGTCAGATGACGATGGTCGTGGCGCCGAAGTAACGCGCTTCGCCATCGCCCGAACCGAACGCCCAAACGAAAACGGGGCCCCGCGAGGGGCCCCGTTCCGTTTCGCGCGATGGCGAAAGAAGCTCAGACGACCTTCAGGTTGCCCGCCGCCGTCTTGCCGCGCTCCGACACGATGTCGTAGCTGACCGACTGGCCTTCCTGCAGGCCGCGCAGGCCGGCCTTTTCGACCGCCGTGATGTGCACGAACACATCCTTGCCGCCTTCATCCGGCGCAATGAACCCGTAACCCTTCGTCGCGTTGAACCACTTCACTTTGCCCGTAGCCATTCCGGCCTCCTAAGCATTTGGCGCGCGCGCTGGACACTTCGCCCAAGCTGACGCGCCGACGACCGGAAATCTGGGAAGCTCTGGTAGGATAGGGACGGGCCCCTTTCGGGAACCACGCCAGCCTTTCGCAACGGCAGGCCAAAATCTCAAGATCGCGGAGATTAGAAAACCATGAGGCGTGCGGCCTCGCAAGCGAAATCGGCTAAGCATTTGGAATATATGGATATCGTCGCCGCTTGCCAGGTCGGGGTCGGGTCTGTATAACCGCGCTTCCTTTGCGGCCATGGCGGTGGCGAAATCCCTTCGGATTTTCGCCCGGGCATGCCCAACCGCAGTCAAAACAGGAGATCGAAATGCCCAAGATGAAGACCAAGTCGGCCGCCAAGAAGCGGTTTAAAGTGACGTCGAGCGGCAAAGTGCTCGCCCCCGTCGCGTTCAAGCGCCACAACCTGCGCA
>JADCGK010000140.1 GCA_020249045.1 Azospirillum sp.
ATCGACGCGCCATGGATCCACAAAACCTTGCCCAGCGGCCGGGGCCGGTCGGTGACGCCCTTGCGTTCGCGCCAGCGCAGCGGGTCTTCCTTGCCGCGCGCCAGCCGACGGCGCAAAAACACGTCGAGCGCCGGTTCGGCCAGCGCGGCCACGCCGCGGTAGAGCGCACGGGTCACGCGCCGCGCTCCGGTGCGGCGAGTCCCGTCATCCGGTCGGCGTCCTCGCACAAGGCGTCGAGGCGCGCTTTGAGCGCTGCGGAGAACGCGTCGACCTCCGCGCGGGTCGCGGGCGCCGGCAGGGCGTCGCCCCAAATCATAACGCCGCGCCCGAAGGGCAACGGAACCATGAATCGGTCCCAGCTGCGCAGGAACTTGGCGCGCGACACCGAATAGGCGACCGGTACGACGGCCACCCGCGCCAGCATCGCCGCGGCGGCGACGCCTTGGGCGGCTTCGCGCGCCGGCCCGCGCGGGCCGTCGGGCGTGACGGCCACGACCTCGCCGCGCTTGAGCGCCGCGATCAAGCCGCGCAGCGCGTCCGTGGCGCCGCGATTGGTCGATCCCACGATCGTGGGCACGCCGAACCGCGCGATCGTCTTGCTGATCAGGACGCCGTCGCGGTGGCTGGAGATGAGCATGTTCAACCGCCGGCGCGCGCGCCAGATGGGCGGCAGCATCAGCATGCGTTGATGCCAGAAACAGCCGATGAACGGACCGTCGGGCGGCGCGCCCAGCGTCGTCCAACGCGTCGTCCGATGGACGAAGCCGATATAGCCCGCCGCCAGGCGCGCGACCAAGCTCTGCCCGGTCTCTGATTTGAGGAATTTTTTGAACATGTGCACGAAACGGGCGAGAAAGTGCCGTCCGCGCGGCGTTCTGGCAAGCGCGGGATTGTGCGCGCCCCCCGCGCGGCGCCATAATTCCGCCCGATTCGCGCGGCGCCCGGATCGCCCCATCGACGGAGTGCGCTTTGTCCCAACGGCCCGAGTTCCAAGAAAAACGCCTGGAATCGCTCTATGCGTTTTGGGACGCGCGGCGTAACGGCCGTCCGGTGCCCGCCCGGGCCGATTTCGACCCGATCGATATGCGCCCCTGGCTCGGCCATTTGATGCTGGTCGATTGGGCCGACGGCAAATGGGTCTACCGGCTTTACGGCACGGCCTTCGTCGAGGCGTTCCGGCGCGAGATGACAGGCAAATCCATCGACGAATTGCCGGCCGAGCAGGCCGCGTTGCTGCGCGCGGAATACGAGACGGTCCGCGCGAGTGCGGCTCCGCAATGGCGGACCTATTCGGCGCAATTCGATCACGGCACGCTCGACGGCCGCCAGCAATGGCAGCTGGGCCAGACGTGGGAACGACTGGCCCTGCCGCTCAGCGCGGGCGGCGGCGAAGTGTCGCTCGTGCTGGTCGGCGCCTACCGGATCGCGGGCGCCGGGGGCTGACCTACTCGAAGTCGGCGGCGAGCGCCGCGCGGCCGGTCTCCGACACCACGGCGATGTGGCCGTAATTCGGATGGTCGATGCCGATCAGCACGCGCGCGCCGGGCTTGCGGAATTCGGCGATCTGCGCGGGCGCGAAGCGGAAGCGCACGAAATGCACCGAGGACGTCTTGCCGTCCTCCTTGGTGCGCTCGACGTCGCTTTCGCTCTCGGCATAGACCTTGGCGCCGGCGACTTCGACGTACATGTGCCGCTCGATGTGGCCGAGGCCCGCGAGGGTGCGCGCGCGGCGCACCGGATCCTCGATTTCGAGCATCACGGTGGCGACCAGTTCCGCACCCTGCGGGATCAGCGGATTGTAGGCCGCCAGCTCGTCCGCGATCTGCGCGTCGCCGCCCTTCTCGATGTACAGCATCTCGTGCACCTGATGCCACATCGTCTGGTAGTTCTCGAAATAGAAGGTCGCGAACGGCCCCACTTCGACGCGGCGGTGCTTCTTCACGGCCACGACGCTCTCGCGCAAAGCGCGGCGCTCGAGCGCGTAGTCGGCGGTCGGCAGGATGTCGGCGCGGGAAATCTGGCGTTTGGCGGCGGCGATCATTTTCTGTCTCCGGTCTTCAGGCGAGGCCGTAGGCCTTCGCGAACAATTCGATGGGATGCAGCGACGTCTCGATCTTCTCGGGCCGGTCGGCGGCGGGCAGGCGCTCGATGCCCTGCACGATGTGCTCGCCCGCGAGCGGGCATTCGGAGGCGAGATAGGTCTTCGCGTTCTTCGCCGCGGTCTTGGCGACGGGCTTGCCGACCTTGAGCGCGGTTTCGAAATTCTTCTTCATCACGCCCCACGAGCCGCCATGGCCCGAGCAACGCTCGATGACCGCGACGGAAATCTCGGGGATCAGGCGCAGCATTTCGGCCGCCTTCGGACCCATGTTCTGGGCGCGCGCGTGGCAGGCGAAATGCATCGACACGCCGCCGTCGAGCTTGGACAGGCCCGGCGCCAAACCTTCGCGCTTGGCGATGTCCACGACGTATTCGGACGCATCGAACGTCGCTTGCGCCAGCTTCTTGACCAACGGGTCGTCGGGCACGATCAGCGGCCATTCGAACTTCAGCATCAGCGCGCAGGACGGGATCAGGGCCACGATGTCGTAGCCCTCGTCGATCACCGGCGACAACTCGGCCGCGACCTGCTTGGCGGTCGCCGCGACCTTCTCGATCTCGCCGTGTTCGAGCTGCGGCATGCCGCAGCATTTGGGATACACGACTTTGCTCTCGACGCCGTTCTTGGCGAGCACGGCGCGCATCGCCATGCCGATGTTCGGATTGTTGTAGTTGACGAAGCAGGTGGCGTAGAGCGCGGCCTTGCGCTTGCCGAAGGCCGGCGCCTCGCGGTTGGGCTCCAGCGGCTCGCGCTTGGCGCGCACGGCGAAGGTCGCGCCGTGGAACTTCGGCAACGCCGCTTCCGGATGCACGCCCGCGACCTTGTCGAGCAGGCCGCGCGTCGTCTTGTTGGCGATGTCGGAGGCCCAGTTGGCGATGCCCGGGGCCATCGCCGCGAGCTTGCCGTTGCGGTCGGTCTTGGTCAGCTGCGCTTCGGCGAAGGGCACGCCCTTCTTCTTGGCCTCGACCGCGCGCGCGCGAACCATCAAATGGGGGAAGTCCAAGTTCCATTCGTGCGGCGGCACGTAGGGGCACTTGGTCATGAAGCACAAATCGCACAGCGTGCAGGCGTCGACCACGGATTTGAATTCGGTGGACGGCACGTCCTCGAGCGATTCGCTGGGCGAAGCGTCGATCAGGTCGAACAGCTTCGGGAAGGAGTCGCACAGATTGAAGCAACGGCGGCAGCCGTGGCAGATGTCGAAGGCGCGGCGCAGTTCGGCGTCGAGCTTGGCTTCGTCCCAGAAATCGGGGTTCTGCCAGTCGATCGGATGGCGGATCGGCGCTTCGAGACTGCCTTCGCGCATGGGTCTTGGTCCTGTCGAGGTTTGAAAACGGCCGGCGGACCGGACGAACCGGTCCGCCGGCGTCGCGTGAAACGCAAGCGGGCGTTACTTGCCCAGCGCTTCGAGCGTCTTCTGGAACTTGCCGGCGTGCGACTTCTCGGCCTTGGCCAGCGTCTCGAACCAGTCGGCGATCTCGTCGAAGCCTTCCTCGCGCGCGGTGCGCGCCATGCCCGGGTACATGTCGGTGTACTCGTGCGTTTCGCCCGCGATCGAAGCCTTCAGGTTCTGCGCGGTCGTGCCGATCGGCTCGCCCGTCGCCGGGTCGCCGACTTCCTCGAGGAACTCGAGGTGGCCGTGCGCGTGGCCCGTCTCGCCTTCCGCCGTCGAGCGGAACACCGCGGCGACGTCGTTGAAGCCTTCGACGTCCGCCTTTTGGGCGAAGTAGAGGTAGCGGCGGTTGGCCTGGCTCTCGCCTGCGAACGCTTCCTTCAGGTGCTGCTCGGTCTTGGTTCCCTTGAGCTGGGGCATTGGGGGAGTCTCCCTGGAAAAGTTCCGATCGTTCCGGCGGCGACCGGCTGCAGCGAGGCCGCCTGACGGTCCGGAACGCGCGCCCGGCGGAATGCCGAGCCGGAGGCTCATATGGGTCTTCGAGGGGCGGGAGTCAATACCCTGGAATTATTCTAAAGCGACTGCGAATGACTTGCAGATAAAAGAAAAAATTTTACAGCGAGGTGTCCGAATCCGTCACACGAACGATCACATCGACCCGTGCCACGCGCTTGCCCACCGGCGGGGCCGGCAGGGCCGCCACGGCGATCTGATCGGCCGGGATGTCGATCAGGCGATTGGCGGATTCGTCGAAGAAATGATGATGGTCGCCGAGATTGGTGTCGAAATAAGACCGGCCCGGCTCGACGACGACTTCGCGCAACAGCCCGGCCTGGGTGAATTGGTTGAGCGTGTTGTAGACCGTCGCGAGAGCCACGCCGAAGCCGGCGGCCTTGGCTTCGCTCGCCAGCTGTTCGGCGGTCAAGTGCCGGTGCCCGCCCTCGGCGAGGACACGCAACAATTGCAGCCGCTGGCGCGTCGGGCGCAGGCCGGCGGCCTTCAGGCGGTCGACCAAAGCGGCAAAGGGACGGGAAGCGCTCATTTCCGTCATATAGGACGTTCGCCGGGAAAATGAAAGCCCTCGGGCAGATTCTGGAATCGATCTATTCCTCGGCCGGGCTTTCGACGAGGCCGGCCATGCGCCGCAATTCGGCCAACACGGCTTCCCAATGGGCGATCGCGGGCGCGTTGGCGCGGCTGCGCGCGATATCCAAGTTATGGTTCGCGAACGGTCGCGCGCGCGGCCCCAAGCGGGTCTGGATCATCGCCGCCGCGTCGGGCGCTGCGCGCCAGCGCGCGTCGAACTCGAACGGATCGAAGGTCGGGGCGTGCGGCCGGATCGGCGCGCCGCGCTCGCGCATCAGCATCACCAGATATTCGAACGGCACGGGCAGATGCAGCGCCTCGGTCGCGGGCAACCCGACACCCGCGCGCAGCTCCTCGGCCAGCGCCCACTCGTAAAGCGCGCGCCACCCGCCGCGCCGGGCGGCTTGGGCTTGCGCGGTCAAGCGCACGTAAAGCCGCCCGCCCGACGCGTGCCACAGCCCGCCGTTGGTCGCGGGCGATTCGTCGACCGCGTCGATCGCCGTCCAGGGAATCGCGGGCACGCCCGCCGCGGAATCCCAAACGCCGATCCGATCCACGATCAATTCGCGCGTGGCCAAGCGCGTGCGCCAAAACCCCGCCAGCAGCCAAGCGAAGACGGCCGCTGCGACCGTGGCGATCGCCAGGCCCGGCGCGCCGCCCGCGAGCCCCGCAAGGAAGATCACGCTCAAGCTCGGGCCCACCAGCAATGCGATCCAGACCAAGCTCCAAAACCGCCCTTGCGTGCGCGCGCGCACGCGCACGCCGTCGTGGGGCAGGCCGAACTCGACGGCTTGGAGGGCGGGGGCTGGATCGGACATGTCAGTCTCCGGGCGTTTCGTATTTGGCGAGGCGCCACGGTTCGGCCTCGGCCGCGGCGACCCATTCCCGCATCCAAGGATGCGACCACATGGCCGCGACATAGGCCTTGCTCGCGGCCGTCAATTCGGGCTGCCAGGTCACGAAGCGCGCGACCACGGGGGCGTACATCGCGTCCGCCATACCGAATTGCGCGCCGAACAAGAAGGGCCCATCGGCGCCGAACCGGTCGCGCGTTTCGGCCCACAGGCCTTGGATGCGCGCGACATCGGCAAGTGCCCCCGGCGTGCGGCCTTTGCCGGGAAAGCGCGCGCGCACGTTCATCCACATCGCCTTGCGCAATTCAACGAAGCCCGCGTGCATCTCGGCCGCGATCGACCGGGCTTGGGCGCGGGCCGCGGGCGTTTGGGGCCAGAACTTCGCGGGCGCCTCGTCGGCCAGGAAATCGCCGATCGCGAGCGATTCCCAAACGCTGGCGCCGTCCACGACCAAGCACGGCACCTTGCCGGTGGGCGAGCGCGCGGCGACCCAGGTTTTCCAATCGGCCGCCCCCATGTCGTGGACTTCCTCGCGGAAGGCGATGCCCGCGATCTTGCACGCGAGCCAGCCGCGCAACGACCACGAGGAATACGCCTTGTTGCCGAGATATAGGACGGCTTGCGCCATGGATGGGATCTCCCAGAGTCCGATGTGGTTAGCGGTCCCCCGACTTTCCAGAGCCACGCGATTGGGGCAAGGTCTTTTCTCTCGACAAACCGCCGCCGGAGTCGCCATGCCCGCCCGTCTTGCCTTGCGTCCCAAGCCCGCCGCCGCCACCGTCAAATTGACGGCGGTAACCAAGGGTGATTTGGCCGGTTGGCTGAAGCGCGCGTCGGCCGCCCAAAAGCGATACGCCGAGGCGATGGGCTTCAAAGGCGGGGCGGGCGAGGTGCTGGCGTTGCCGGGACGCGACGGAAGGATCGAGCGCGTTCTCGCCGGCATGCCCGAACGCGAATCCCCCGACGGATCGGGTTTGCGGTTCTGGACGTGGGCCGCGCTGCCCGGAAAGCTGCCGGCGGGATCCTATCGGCTCGATCCCGAACCGGCGGACGCGAATGCGGCGAACGATGTCGCACTCGCGTGGGGATTGGGCGGGTACGCGTTCGACCGCTACAAGAAGGCCGCGCGCAAACCCGCCGAATTGGTGTGGCCCGCGAAAGCCGCGCGCGCGGCCGTGACCGCCGCCGTGCGTGCGGACGGAATCGCGCGCGATCTGATCAACACGCCCGCCGAGGATATGGGCCCGGCCGCCTTGGCCGAGGCATGCCTCGAAACCGCGCGCGAACTTGGGATGAAGGCGGCGACGATCGTCGGCGGCGATCTGCTCGCGCGGAATTTTCCGCTGATCCACGCGGTGGGGCGTGCGGCGGCGACCGAGCCGCGCCTGATCGACCTTTCCTGGGGCGATCCCAAGCATCCGAAGATCGCGGTGATCGGCAAGGGCGTGTGCTTCGATACCGGCGGGCTCGACCTCAAGCCCGAGGCCGGCATGAAGATGATGAAGAAGGATATGGGCGGGGCGGCGCACGCGCTGGCGCTGGCGCGCATGATCGTGGAAGCCGAATTGCCGGTGCGCTTGCGCGTGCTGATCCCGGCGGTCGAAAACTCGGTCTCGGGCAATTCGATCCGGCCGCTGGACGTCGTCAAGTCGCGCAAAGGGATCACGGTCGAGATCGGCAACACCGACGCCGAAGGCCGCCTGATCCTGGCCGATGCGATGGCCTACGCGGGCGAGGAAAATCCGGAACTGATGGTCGATTTCGCCACGTTGACGGGGGCGGCCCGCGTGGCGCTGGGGCCCGATCTGCCCGCGCTTTACGCGAACGACGACGCGCTGGCGCACGATCTGCTCAACGCGGGCATCGTCGCGCGCGATCCGATGTGGCTGATGCCGCTTTGGCAAGGCTATCGCGCGCGGATGGAAAGCAAGGTCGCCGACACGTCGAGCATCTCCGACGGGCCCTTCGCGGGCTCGGTCACGGCGGCGTTGTTCTTGCAGAATTTCGTGCCCGCGAACTGCCGTTGGGCGCATTTCGACGTTTTCGCGTGGAACCCGTGGAACCGCCCGGGCCGCATCGAGGGCGCCCATCTGCAGGGGCCCCGCGCCGTGTTCGCGGCCTTGTCGAAGCTTTACCCGAGAGCGTAGGACGCGCTCAGCGCGTCAAGCTCCACTCGGAATCCTGCGGGAAGTGGCGCGCGACGAACCGGTAGGTCGTGCGCACAAGCCGGTCGACGCGGCCTTCGCGTTCCATCGGTACGTTCTTCCAGGCGGGCAGGATGTCGTCCCACAGCATGAAGCGCTGGTGCAGGTCGTCGCGCTGATCGCGGATGTAGCCGATGACTTCCGGCAGGCGCTTGAGCACGTTGAACACCTCGCCGGTGTTCGCGTCGATCTGCAGCAGGATGTTCGCGATGTCGTCGACCGGTTTCTTCATCAGGATGCGGATCCGGCCGATCTCCTCCTGGACGCCGCGCTCGCGCTTGTAGGCGAGAAAAAGGACGTTGAAGCCCGAATAAAGCTTCTGGATGTCGGCGTAGCGTTCGCGCAAGGCTTCGATGTAGGCGCTTTCCTTGGCGAGCTGTTCGATCTTGTCGACGACCTGGTTCTTGTTGGCGCGGCCCAGCCCCAGTTTTTCGGCCAGCAATTCGAAGGCTTCCTGGACCTTCTTCTTGGTCTCGGGATTGTTGGCCATCGCTTCGAGTTGGTGCGCGTCGCCGAATTCGACCGGCTTGCCGGACATCCACGAAATGATCGACATCGAGATGCGCGCATTGGCGCGCGCGACGTGGTGCGGCTCCACGCGCCAGGATGCCGTGCCGTCCAGGATCTCGGCCGGGATCGAATCGCCGGGCTCGATCCGCTTCACGTACTTCATCGATTTTTGGACGACGTCGAGGAGCTTGGAGTCCTCGCTGTCCTTCTCGATCTTGAACTGGACCAGCACCGCGTCCAGCGGAACGGCCGCCATGATGTCGCCCAGCGGAACGTGCAGGCACACCGTATCGCCGTCCTTGCCGAATCCGAAATACGCCCCCTTCACCTGGAAGACGGCGTGATCGAACGCAAAATGCTTGCTCTTGTCCGCCTTTTTCGGCGGCGGAAGCTCGGCAGGCGGTTCGTTCTTGGTTGCGGCGTCGGTCATCTGCGTAACTTAGGCGATTCCCGGACGGGATATCACACTCCGGGGAAGGGTGAACCTATCGTCTTTGCTTACCACGGCGCAATGCCGTCGTCAGTCAATATCCCTGGCCCCGATCGACGAGGTTTCGCAACGGTTTTCCGTTCAAAAATGCGCGAACGTTTTCGACCACTTGCGGCGCCGCGGTGGCGGGGTTGGTGAGACTCGCGATATGCGGCGTGATCTCGATTTTGGGATGCCGCCAGAACGGATGGATCGCGGGCAGCGGTTCGGGATCGGTCACGTCGAGAAGCGCGTAGGCGACCGGTCCGGAGTCCAACGCCGCGACCAAGTCGGCCGCGACGACATGCCCGCCGCGCGCGATGTTGATCAGCGCCGATCCTTGCGGCATCGCGGCGAACGCCTCGGCGTTCAGGATCCCGCGCGTCGCGTCGGTCAACGGCAAGACGCAGACCAGGATGTCCGTGCGCGCGAGGAAAGGCTTCCAGCCGGCCGCGCCGGCGAACATTTCAAGGCCTTCGGGCCCGTCTCCCGACCGCGACCAACCCGCGACGGCGAAGCCCAGGCCCGCGAGCGCGCGCGCGACCGCCCCACCGATCTCGCCCACGCCGGCAACGCCCACGCGGGTCGATTTCGTGTCGGGTGCGGGCAGCGGGCGCCACTCGCCCGCGCGTTGGAAGGATTCGTACTGGCGCATCTGCCGGTGATGGCGCAGCGCGCCGTAGATCGCGTATTCGACCATCCCGTCGGTCAGCGACGGATCCACCAGGCGCACGAACGGAACGTGCGCGGGGAAGTGCGGGTCGCCGACGATGTGATCGATGCCCGCGCCGAGCGAGGAGACGAGCTTGAGGTTCGGATACCGCGCGAGTTCGCCGGGCGGATACTTCCAGACCAGCGCGAAATCGATCGCGGCCGGATCGGGCACGTCGGGCCACTGGACGAATTCGAGCTCGGGCGCGAGTTTGGCGAATTGCGCGCGCCACGCCTCGGCGCGGTCGGCACCCGAAAGGAAAAGAAGTTTCACGTCCGCACTCCTGCGTCTTCGACCACGCGGTGCTCGAAGGCCGCGGCCATCAACGCCTTCGTATAGGCCGCCTGCGGGGCGTCGAAAACCCGCGCCGCCGGGCCGTGTTCGACCGCTTTGCCGTCCTTCATCACGAGCACGTCGTCGGCCAGCGCTCGCACGACCTTCAGATCGTGGCTGATGAACACGTAGGCGAGGCCGTAGCGCGCCTGGAGTTCGCGCAGAAGATCCACGATCTGCGCCTGCACCGACATGTCCAGCGCCGACGTCGGCTCGTCCAGCACGACCAATTTGGGCTTCAGCACCAATGCGCGCGCGATCGCGATGCGCTGGCGCTGTCCGCCGGAGAATTCGTGCGGATAGCGATGGCGCGTCGCGGGGTCCAGCCGCACTTCTTCGAGGGCGGCGACCACGCGCGCGTCGCGCGAAGCGGCGTCGAGTCCGGGCTCGTGGATCGCCAAGCCCTCGGCCACGATCTCGGCGATCGACAGGCGCGGGCTGAGCGAGCCGTAGGGATCCTGGAAAACGATCTGCATTTCCTTGCGCAGCGGGCGCAACGCGCCGCCGCGCAACGCGGCGATGTCCCGGCCGTCGAACTCGATGGCGCCTTCGGCGCGTTCCAGACGCAGCAAGGCGAGACCGAGCGTGGTCTTGCCCGATCCCGATTCGCCGACCACGCCGAGGGTATGCCCGGCCTTCAGCGTCACGTTGATGCCGTCCACGGCCTTCACATGTCCGACCGTGCGGCGGAAAACGCCGGCCTTGATCGGGAACCACACCCGAATGTCGCGTCCCGCGAGCACGACCCGCGCCGCCGGGTCGCGCGCGACGACGGCCCCCTTGGGCTCGGCCGCGAGCAGATGGCGCGTGTAGTCGTGGGACGGGGCGGCGAAAACGTCGGCGACCGGCCCCGCCTCGACCGCGCGGCCCTTGTTCATCACGACCACGCGATGGGCGAGGCGGCGCACGATACCCAGATCGTGGGTGATGAACAGTATCGCCATGCCGAGCTTGGCCTGCAGTTCCTTGAGCAGCTTGAGCAGCTGGGCCTGGATCGTCACGTCCACAGCCGTGGTGGGTTCGTCGGCGATCAGGATGTCGGGTTCGTTGGCCAGCGCCATCGCGATCATCACGCGTTGGCGCTGACCGCCGGAAAGCTGGTGCGGATAGGCATCGAGGCGCTTTCTCGCCTGTTCGCCCAAGCCCACGAGTTCCAGCAATTCGACGATCCGCGCGCGCGCGGCGTCCGCGGACAGGCCCTTGTGGATCAGCAGCGCTTCGCCGATCTGCTTTTCGATCGTGTGGAGCGGATTGAGCGAGGTCATCGGCTCCTGGAAGATCATGGCGATCCGGTTGCCGCGCACTTGGCGCAACACGGCTTCGCCCGCGCCCAGCAATTCCTCCCCCCGGAAGCGGATCGACCCGGACGGGTGCGAGGCGAGCGGATACGGCAGCAATTGCAGGATCGACAGCGCGCTGACCGACTTGCCCGAGCCGGACTCGCCGACGATCGCGAGCGTCTCGCCGCGCCGCAGATCGAACGACAGCCGATCGACGGCCAGGAACTTGCGTCCGCCGCCGGCGTCGAACCGGACCGAAAGATCGCGCACCGCCAGCAAGGGGGCTTCCGCCGTCATCGGGTCTCCACCTTGAACGTCTTGCGCGGGTCGAAGGCGTCGCGCACCGCCTCGCCCACGAAGATCAGCAGCGACAGCATGATCGCCAGGATAAAGAACGCGGTCAGCCCGAGCCAAGGCGCGTTCAGGTTCGATTTGCCCTGCGACAGCAATTCCCCCAGCGAGGGCGAGCCGGGCGGCAGACCGAAGCCGAGAAAATCGAGCGAGGTCAGCGCCACGACCGAGCCCGACAGGATGAAGGGCATGAAGGTCAGCGTCGCGACCATCGCGTTGGGCAGGACGTGGCGGAACATGACCGACGCGTCCGAAGCGCCCAATGCTTTGGCCGCGCGCACGTAGTCGAAGTTCCGCGCGCGCAGGAACTCCGCGCGTACGACGCCCACCAGGCCCATCCATTGGAAAAGCAGCAACAGGCCGAGCAGCCACCAGAAATTCGGTTCCACGAACGCCGCGAGGATGATGAGCATGTAAAGCTGGGGCAGACCGTCCCAAATCTCGATGAAACGCTGGAACAGCAGATCGACCCAGCCGCCGTAATAGCCCTGCACCGCACCCGCGATCACGCCGACGATCGACGACAGGATGGTCAGCGTCAGCCCGAACAGCACCGAGATCCGGAAGCCGTAGATCAGCCGCGCGGCGACGTCCCGGCCCTGGTCGTCGGTGCCGAGCCAATTGACGGCCGACGGCGGCGCCGGTGCCGGCACGGGCAGATCCAGATTGACGGTCCGGTACGAGAACTCGATCGCCGGCCACAGCAACCAGCCTTTGGCGTCGATCAGCGCCTTGACCTCGGGGTCGCGGTAGTCGGCTTCGGTTTCGAACTCGCCGCCGAAGGCGGTTTCGGGGTAGGCCACGAACACCGGGAAATGCGGCCTGCCTTCGTACATCACCAGAATGGGCCGGTCGTTCGCGATGATCTCCGCGAACAGCGACAGCACGAACAGCGCGAGGAAAATCCAGAACGACCAATAGCCCCGCCGGTTCGCCTTGAAGTTGGCGAGGCGGCGGCGGTTCAGCGGCGACAGGCGCTCGGCGAAGGCCATCAGCCGCGGCCCTCGAAGTCGATGCGCGGATCGACGAAGGTGTAGGTCAGGTCCGACACGATCTTCATCGCCAGCCCCAGCAGCGTGAAGAAATAGAGCGTGGCGAACATCAGCGGATAGTCGCGGTTGATCGCGGCCTCGAAGCCGAGCAGGCCCAGGCCGTCCAGGCCGAAGATGATCTCGATCAGCAGCGAGCCGGTGAAGAAGATCGACACGAACGCGCCCGGAAACCCCGCGATGACGATCAGCATCGCGTTGCGGAAGACGTGGCCGTACAGCACGCGGTTCTCGGCCAAGCCCTTGGCGCGGGCGGTGACGACGTATTGCTTGCCGATCTCGTCCAGGAACGAATTCTTGGTCAGCATCGTCAGGCCCGCGAAGCCGCCGATCACCATCGCGAAGACCGGCAACGCCATGTGCCACAGGTAATCGACGATCAGCGCCGGCCACGACAGATCGCGCCAATCGTCCGACACCATGCCGCGCAAGGGAAACCAGTCGAGAAACCGCCCTCCCGCGAACAGCACGATCAGAAGGATCGCGAACAGGAAGCTGGGGATCGCGTAGCCGACGATGATGGCCCCCGACGTCCATACGTCGAAGCGCGACCCGTCCTTGATCGCCTTGCGTATGCCCAGCGGAATCGAGATCAGGTAGACGAGCAGCGTCGTCCATAGGCCGAGCGATATCGACACCGGCATTTTCTCGACGACCAGATCGACGACCGGCCGGTCCTTGAAGAACGACCGGCCGAAATCGAAGGTCAGGAACTTGACCATCATCGCCCCGAAGCGTTCGAGGGGCGGCTTGTCGAAGCCGAACTCCCGTTCGAGTTCGGCGATCAGTGCCGGATCGATGCCTTGGGCGCCGCGGTATTGGTGGCCGGACCCGCGCGATTCCGCCTGGCCTTGCGGTCGGCCTTGGGTTTCCGAACCGCCGGTGCCGGAAATGCGCTGGGTGGCGTCGGTCGACAATCCGCGCATCTCGGCCAGGATCACGTCGATCGGCCCGCCGGGGGCGGCTTGGATGATCGCGAAATTGACGATCATGATGCCCAGCAGCGTGGGCACGATCAGCAGCAGGCGTCGGAGGAGATAGGCGCCCATCGCGGCGTCAGCGCGGACGGCGCGCGCGCAGATTGGCGTCGCGCTGGGGATCGACCCACCAGCTGGTCCAATCGAAGCCGTTCTTGGCGTTGGTTTCGGGCCAGCCGAAGCGGTCCCATGCGGCGACGCGGTCGACCGCGACGTACCAATTGGGGATCACCCAATGGCCCCATTGCAGAACGCGGTCGAGCGCGCGCACGCGCTGGACGAGCGACGCCCGGTCCGGCGCGGCGATCAGAAGTTCGACCAGTTCGTCGATCGCCGGATCCTTGATGCCCGCGTAGTTGCGCGAGGCCTTCTGGTCGGCCTTCACCGACGACCAATAGTCGCGCTGTTCGTTGCCGGGGGACTCCGATTGACCGAACGTCGTCAGGATCACGTCGAAGTCGAAATCGTCGACGCGGTTCTGGAACTGCGCGACGTCCACGGGGCGGATGCGCGCGGCGATTCCCAGGCGTTCGAGGTTCTGGATGAACGGCGTCAGGATGCGCTCGAACGCCGTCTGGCCCTGCGGCAGAAGGAACTCGAACGACATCTGCCGGCCCGAGGCGTCGACCAGCTTGCCGTCCGCCACCCGCCAGCCGGCTTCGCGCAGGATGCGCGTGGCCTCGCGCAAGCCCGCGCGGTTCTGCGGCGTGCCGTCGGATCTGGGCGGGTTGTATTCGGTCGTGAACACCTCCGCCGGCACGCGGTCGCGCAAGCGGTTCAGGATCTCCAATTCCTCGCCCTGGGGCAGGCCGCGCGCGGCCAATTCGCTGTTGTCGAAATAGCTGCGCGTGCGGACATAGGCGTCGAAGAACAGGTTCTTGTTCGACCATTCGAAGTCGAAGGCGTGGGCCAGCGCCTGGCGCACGCGGCGGTCGTCGAAGGGCTTGCGGCGCGAATTCATCACGAAGCCCTGCATCCCGGCCACGCGCGTTTCGGGGATTTCGAGCTTGCGGAACAGCCCCGCGCGCAGCGCGTCGGTCTCGTAGCCGGTGGCCCATTGGCGCGCCGTGTTTTCGACCTTCAGGTCGTAGGCGCCGGCCAGGAACGCCTCGTGGGCGACTTGCGCGTCGCGATACCAATCGTAGCGCAGCGTGTCGAAGTTGTAGCGGCCGCGGTTGGGCGGCAGGTCGCGCGCCCAATGGTCGGCGACCCTGCGGAGAGTCATCGACCTTCCGAGTTCGAAATTCTCGATGCGATAGGGGCCCGAACCGAGCGGCGCTTCGGTCAGCGGACGCTCGAAATCGCGGCCCTCCCACCATTTGCGCGCGAGGACGGGCGCCTGGCCGACGATGAGGGCGAGTTCGCGGTTCTCGCCGTTGCGGAACACGAAGCGCACCTTTCGCGGGCCGGTCTTCTCCACGCGCACGACGTCGCCGTAGTAGGACCGGTAGAAAGGTCGGCCTTTGGCCTTCAGCGTTTCGAACGTCCAGATCACGTCTTCGGGTTCGATGGCGCTGCCGTCGTGGAAGCGCGCCTCCGCGCGCAGCTCGAATTCGACCCACGACCGGTCGGCGGGCGTTTCGACCGTCCGGCAGATCAGGCAGTACATCGTGAACGGCTCGTCGTCCGAACTGACCATCAGCGTTTCGACGGTCAACCCGACCAGCCCCGTGGCGGTGCCGCGGATGATCCACGGGTTCAGGCTGTCGAATGTGCCGATCGCATGGAAGCGCACGTCCCCGCCTTTGGGCGCGTTGGGATTGACGTGGGCGAAGTTGCGATAATCGGCGGGGTACTTGATGTCGCCGTGCATGGCGATGGCGTGGCGCGGCCCCGTGCCGGGCGCCAACGGCGCTTGCTGGGCGAAAGCGGGGGTGGCGAGCGCGAGGCTCAGCAGGGCGGCGGCGGCGAAGTCACGCATCGGCGGCACTCTCCGGCAACGGGGGCGGGCGCCAGTTTACAGGTCGGCGCGCCGGGCAGTAGGCCAAATATGGGCGCCCGCGTCACGCCGCCAAGAGGGCGCGCGCCGGTTCCTGCAGCCGGGGGTCGCCCGCGGCGATGACGCGCCCGTCGGTGTCGAGCGTGACCTTGCCGCCCCGCCAATCGAGGATCGTGCCGCCGGCGTTTTCGATCACCGGCACCAGCGCCACGATGTCGTAGATGCCGAGCCCGGCCTCGACGACGAGGTCGACATGACCCGAGGCGAGCAGCCCGTAGGCGTAGCAATCGCAAACATGCATCGGCCGCTTCACCGCCTTGCGCAGCCGGTCCATGCCCGCGAACGTCGTCGCCCCGGACAGCGGCGCTTGGCTGTAGAGCGCGGCCTTGCCCAGTTCGGGGCAGGCGCGCGCGCGGGCCGGGAAATCCGCCCCCGTCCGGTCGCGGAACACCGTGGGGTGGCCGTCGGCCCCGACCCAGCGTTCGCCCAAGCCCGGGCATTCGATCACGCCCAGCGCCGGCGCGCCGTCGACCGCAAGGCCCACCAGCGTGCCGAAGACCGGGTTGCCGCTGATGAAGGCCTTGGTCCCGTCGATGGGATCGAGCACCCAAACCCGCGAAGCCCCAGGGCGGTCCTTGCCGAATTCCTCGCCGATCACGCCATCCTGCGGCCGCTCCTTGGCGATCAGGTCGCGCATCACGCGCTCGGCTTCGCGGTCGGCGATGGTGACGGGCGACGTGTCGTCCTTGTCGTCGATCGCGACCGGGGTGCGGAAATACTGGCGCGCGATCTTGGCGGCGGCGTCGGCCAGACGATGGGCGAAGGCGATATCGGCGGCGGAAATCATGACGGCGCGCACTATGACTCTTGCGTGACGGTCGCTCAAACGAAAATCCCGGGCCCTCGGGGCCCGGGATTGGTGCGCGAAGACGGCGATTCAGCGCGTCGGAACCGGCTTCGGCCCCGAATAATCGTAGAAGCCCCGCTTGGTCTTGCGGCCCAGCCAGCCGGCCTCGACGTACTTCACCAGCAGCGGGCAGGGGCGGTACTTGGAATCCGACAATCCGTCGTAGAGGACGTGCATGACCGCAAGGCAGGTGTCGAGGCCGATGAAATCCGCGAGTTCGAGCGGGCCCATCGGATGGTTGGTGCCGAGCTTCATCGCCGTATCGATCGATTCGACCGAGCCCACGCCTTCGTACAGCGTGTAGACCGCCTCGTTGATCATCGGCAGGAGGATGCGGTTGACGATGAAGGCCGGAAAATCCTCGGCCGTGGCCGAGGTCTTGCCGAGCTTGGCGGTCAATTCCTTGACCGCTTCGTAGGTTTCGTTCGACGTCGCGATGCCGCGGATCAACTCCACCAGCTGCATGACCGGCACGGGGTTCATGAAGTGCATGCCCATGAACTTGGCCGCGCGGTCGGTGGAGGCTCCCAGTCGCGTGATCGAAATCGACGAGGTGTTGGAGGCGATCAGCGCCTCCTTCTTCAGCGCCGGGCACAGCTTCTTGAAGATCTCGCGCTTGATCGCTTCGTTTTCCGTCGCCGCCTCGATCACCAGATCGCAATCCCCGAAGATCGCGTAATCCGCCCCGGTCTTGATGCGGCCCAGCGCTTCGGCCTTGGCCGCTTCGGTCATGGCGCCCTTCTTGATCTGGCGGTCCATGTTGCCGGTGATCGTGGCGATCGCCTTGGGCAGCGAATCCGGGTTGGCGTCGAGCAGGCGCACGTCGAAGCCGCTTTGCGCGCAGACATGCGCGATGCCGTTGCCCATCTGGCCGGCGCCGACGACGCCGATGATCTGGATGCTCACGAGGGATTCTCCTTGGTTTTATTTCTTCGCCGGCAGGGCGGCGGTGAATTCCGGCACGAGCTTGAACAAATCGCCGACCAGGCCGAAATCGGCGACCTGGAAGATCGGCGCTTCCTCGTCCTTGTTGATCGCGACGATGGTCTTGGAGGCGGACATGCCCGCCAGATGCTGGATGGCGCCCGAAATTCCGACGGCGACGTAAAGATCCGGGGCGACGACCTTGCCGGTCTGCCCGACCTGATAGTCGTTGGGCGCGTAGCCCGCGTCGACCGCCGCGCGCGAGGCACCCACGGCGGCACCCAGCTTGTCGGCCAGCGGCTCGATATAGGTCTTGAAGTTCTCGCCCGAGGCGAGGCCGCGCCCGCCCGAAACCACGATCCTGGCGGCGGTCAATTCGGGCCGCTCGGATTTGGTCAGTTCCTGGCCGACGAACTTCGACAGGCCCGCATCCGCGGCGCCAGCGACGGCTTCGACGGCCGCGGCACCGCCTTCGGCCGGAGCGGCCGGAAAGGCGGTCGTGCGCACGGTCACGACCTTGATCGCGTCCTTGGCGCGCACGGTGGCGAGCGCGTTGCCCGCGTAGATCGGGCGCACGAACGTGTCGGCGGCCTCCACGGCCACGACGTCGGAGATCTGCATGACGTCGAGCAACGCCGCGACGCGCGGAAACACGTTCTTGCCTTGTGCGGTTGCGGCGGCGACGACATGGCTGCGGCCGTGGGCGAGCTTGGCGACCAGCGGCGCCAGGTTTTCGGCCAGACCGTTGGCGAGCGCCGGGTCGTCGGCGTGCAGCACTTTGGCCACGCCCGCGATTTTGGCGGCCGCTTGGGCCGCCGCCGCACAACCCGAACCGGCGACGAGGACTTCGACGGGGCCGCCCATCTTGGCGGCCGCCGCGACGGCGTTGAGCGTGGCGGGCTTCAGGCCCGCGGCGTCGTGATCGGCGAGGACGAGGACGGACATCTCAGATCACCTTGGCGTCGGATTGGAGCTTGGCGACGAGCGCCGCCACGTCGGGCACCTTGATGCCGCCCGCGCGCTTGGGCGGCTCTTCCACCTTCAGCGTTTCGAGGCGCGGGGCGACGTCCACACCCAGCGCTTCGGGCGTCAGCGTGTCGATCGGCTTCTTCTTCGCCTTCATGATGTTGGGCAGCGAGGCGTAGCGCGGCTCGTTCAAGCGCAGATCGGTCGTGACGATCGCCGGCAGCTTGATCGCGATCGTTTCGAGGCCGCCGTCGACTTCGCGCGTGACCTGGGCGCCGTCGCCCTCGACCGCGAGTTTGGAGGCGAACGTGGCCTGCGGCCAACCCAACAGGGCCGCCAGCATCTGGCCGGTCTGATTGCAATCGTCGTCGATCGCCTGCTTGCCCAGGATGACGAGCTTGGGTTGCTCCTTTTCGACCACGGCCTTCAAAAGCTTGGCGACCGCCAGCGGCTCGAGGGCCGCGTCTGTCTGCACCAGCACGCCGCGGTCCGCACCCATCGCCAGCGCGGTGCGCAGGGTTTCCTGACACTGCGCGACGCCCAGCGACACCGCGACGACTTCGCCCGCCGCGCCCTTTTCCTTCAGGCGGACGGCTTCCTCGACCCCGATCTCGTCGAACGGGTTCATGGACATTTTGACGTTGGCGAGCTCGACGCCCGACTTGTCGGCCTTCACGCGGATCTTGACGTTGTAATCGACGACCCGCTTGACCGCGACCAGCACTTTCATCCGGCTCAACACTCCGAAATGGCGAGGGCAAGGAAACTAGACGGCCCCGCCTCGGGGGTCAACGCGCGCCTATGTCGCGCGCGTCCCGCCCGCCCGCCGGAGTCAGCGGTTCTTCCCCGGCACCCAAAGCACGTCCTTGGCGCCGTCCTCGTTCAAATGCCGCGAGAGCACGAACAGATGGTCCGACAGCCGGTTGGCGTAGCGGATCGCCGCGGGGTTGATGGTTTCGCGCGCGGCCAGCGCCACGATCTCGCGTTCGGCGCGGCGGGCGACGGTGCGCGCGAGGTGCAGGGCGGCTGCGGCCGGCGAACCGCCGGGCAGCACGAAGGAGTTGAGCGGCGCGAGCTTCTCGTTCATCGCGTCGATCTCGCGTTCCAGGCGCTCGACCTGGCCCTCGGCGATGCGCAAGGGCGGGTATTTGGGATCGGGCGTCTCGGGCGTGCACAGATCCGCACCCAGATCGAAAAGATCGTTCTGGATGCGCGCGAGCATCGCGTCGGCTTCGCCCGACGTATGCAGCCGCGCGAGGCCCACGCACGCGTTGGCTTCGTCCACCGTACCGAACGCCGCCACGCGCGTGTCGGTTTTGGGAACGCGCGCGCCGTCGCCCAGCGAGGTTTCGCCCTTGTCGCCGCCCTTGGTGTAGATGCGCGTCAGCCTGACCATCGAACTCCCCTAACCCGCCGCGCGCCGCAGCGATACGTACGTGACCAACAGAATCACCGCGAGCAATTGCAGCCCGACGCGCCAGCGCATCATCCGGTTGCCGTGCCGACGGTTGAACTGGCCGCCCTGGGCCATGCCGCCCAGGCCGGTGAAAAGACTCAAGACCACGCCCAAACACACGGCGCCGATCAGATAAGGCAGAACGAGAAGGACGATTTCCATGATGGTTCAGCCGCGACGGAACTTGAAATCGCCGCGCGCGTCCTGAAGGTCGCCGAGCAACGCGAGCAGCGCCTTGGCCTTCGGGCCGATCTTGCGAGCGGCGGCGGGGGCACCCTTCCAGACGATTTCGAACGGGCCCGGCACGTCGCGCAGCAGGGCGTCCCACAGCGCGTCGAGATTGCGAGCGAAATGCGCGGGCAACGCCAGCTCCGCGGCGAGCGTGGCGTAGACCTTGTCCATCGTGTCGTGGGCGGCGGTCAGTTGCGCGCGCTTCATCGGGGCTGTCTTCATTGGGGGACGGGCCGGAACGAGTCGTAATGGTCGATGGTCACGAAGATCAGCCGGTCGGAGGAAAACACCAGCCGCTTGGCGTTGCGCCGCCCGCAGCCGTAATCCAGATCCGCCTCCGTCCAGCGTCGGCCGGCGGCGGCGGGCAGGCGTCCTTCGCGGTTGCCGAAGCGGTCGCCGCCGATCATCCGTCCGGGCGCGATGCGGCACAGATCGGCGCCCGGCCGCCAGCCCAGCTTCCCGGCGTCGTCCTTGTCGATGTAGCGCGCGGGCAAGCGCCCCGTGGCGCGGATCGATTCGACCGTGGCCACGAACCCGTCGATATCGGTCAGACGCATCTCGCGCGCGAATCGGCGCAGCTCGGCCGCATCGGCCAGCGCCGCCGACGGCATCGACGCCAGCGCCACGAACGCGGCGAGGAGGAGCGCGAGAATCCGTTTCATCGCGTGCTATATAGCGCGCGATCCCGCTTTCGCCCAGGCGCCCGCCATGTCCTTCCTCGACCGCATCGCCGAGTGCAACGCCCACGAGCCCGCCGCCTACCGTCCGTTTTTCGCCGCCGGGCGGCGCGTGGGCGCCGTGCGCCATGCGCTGGCCGACAGGTTGGCGTCGATGCCCGCGATCTTCGCCGTGGCGCCCGACGGCGTGACGCTGAACCCGGCCTTCGATGCGCCGCCCGCGCGCACCGCCGCGCTCGACCGCGCCGTGCGCGCGCTCGAGGCAGACGGCATCGTCCAAGGCCGGCGGAACGAGAATTATCCCGCCTGTCCCGAATGGGGCCGGCCGGCGGATTTCGAGATCGAGCGCGCCGCGGCGCCGCATTTCGGCATCCGGTCCTACGGCGTGCACATGACCGGCTATGTGCGCAAACCCGATGGACTCCACATTTGGGTGGCGCGGCGCGCACGCGCCAAGCCCACATATCCGGGCATGCTCGACAATACGGTGGCCGGCGGCCAGCCGGTCGGCCTCGGCCTCGTCGAGAACATGATCAAGGAATGCGGCGAAGAGGCCGGCATTCCGCCCGATCTAGCGCGCGGCGTCGTGCCGGTCGGCGCGATTTCCTATCGCATGGACGCGCCGGATGGGCTGAAGCCCGACGTTCAATTCTGCTTCGATTTGGAATTGCCGTCCGAATTCACGCCGCGGAACACCGACGGCGAAATCGACGAGTTTTTCCTGTGGCCGTGGCGGCGCGTGGCGGAAACGGTCGAACGCACGCGCGAGTTCAAGTTCAACTGCAATCTGGTTCTGATCGATTTTTTCGTGCGCCACGGGCTGATCGCGCCCGACCATCCGGATTATCTGGCGATCTGCGCGGGCTTGCGCCGATAGCCGTCCGGCGTGCCGAACGTGCGATCAGGCGAAATCCGCGTCCAACGGCAGGCGCGCGCGGATCGTCGCGGGCGTTTCGCCGGCCGCGCGCAAATCCGCGATCGCGGGCGATTCGCGGCGCTTGGCGAGGCGCTGTCCGGTTTCGTCCCGGATCAGACGATGATGGCGCCACTCGGGCACGTCGAGGCCCAGCAGCGCCTGCAGCAGGCGGTGGATCGGCGTGGCGGGGAGCAAATCCTCCCCGCGCGTGACCAGCGTCACCCCTTGCAAGTGGTCGTCGAGCGTGACGGCCAAATGATAGGACGTCCCGATGTCCTTGCGCGCGAGCACGACGTCGTCGAGGACGGCGCGCCCGACCGCGAAGACGCCGCGTTGCCGGTCGCGCCAGACCAAATCCCCGGTCGCGGCGAGGGCCTTGGCCGCATCCAATCGCAGCGCATAGGCCCGGCCGGCCGCGATGCGTCCGGCGGCTTCTTCCCGCGAAAGGCCGCGGCACGTGCCCGGATAAAACGCTTCGCCTTCGTCCGCCGCATGCGGTGCGCCGGCCGCCTGCGCGATATCCGCGCGCGTGCAAAAACACGGGTAGAGCACGCCCGCCGTTTGCAGCTTGCCCAACGCGGCGCGGTAGTCGGCCATATGCTCGGATTGGCGGCGAACCGGCGTTTCCCAGCTGAGGCCGAGCCACGCGAGGTCCGCGAGCAGGGCTTGCTCGTGCGCGGGCCGGCAGCGCGCGGCGTCGATATTCTCGATGCGCAGCAAAAAGCGCCCGCCCGCGCGGCGCGCGGCTTCGTGCGCGAACAGCGCCGAATAGGCCGAGCCCAAATGCAGACGCCCGGTGGGCGAGGGCGCGAAACGCGTGACGATCATCGCAGGACAGGAAATAGCATGCTATACGCCCCGTCCATGTCGATGTTCGAACTCGACGGCCCGCGTGTTGGGCCGGCCGCCGGCGGCAAGCCGGACTCCGTCGTCGCACTGCTCCACGGTCTCGGGGCGGACGGCAACGACCTCATCTCGTTGGCGCCCGTCTTCTCGCGCGCGCTGCCGAACACGGCGTTCGTTTCCCCGCACGCGCCCTTTCCGTGCGACATGGCGCCCTATGGCCGGCAATGGTTCTCGCTGCAGGACCGCGATCCCGCGCGTGTGCTTGCGGGCGTGCGCGCCGCCGCCCCCATCCTCGACGGCTTCATCGACGCCGAACTCGCCCGTTGGGGGTTACCGCCCGAACGCTTGGCGCTGCTCGGGTTCAGCCAGGGCACGATGATGTCGCTGCACGTCGCGCCGCGCCGCGCCGCGGCGATCGCGGGCGTGGTCGGCTATTCGGGTGCGTTGGTGGGGGCCGAACTTCTGGCGGCCGAGATCAAGGCGCGCCCGCCGGTTTTGCTCGTGCACGGCGACGCCGATCCCATCGTGCCTTTCCAGGCGATGGCGCGCGCCGCGCAAGCCTTGGGCGACAACGGTATTTCGGTCGAAACCCTGGCCTGCCCCGATCTGCCCCATTCGATCGACGAGGACGGCATTCGCGCCGGCCTGGAATTCCTGATGGGCGCTTTGGGTCGCACGCTGACCGCCTGACCCCGTCGGGGGTGTCCGGCAATCTTCATCGTGCCGCAACGGACGGCCGCACGCGACATATTGTGTTCGGGCTGCGATTCGCCTAACAATTCGTGGAATCTGCGATGTCACGGACGCCTTGGCGCTTATGCCCGGGGAGTAGGAGCGGGCGACGTTTGCGGCGGGGCGGCCTTCGAACCTTCGAAGGAGCAAGGCCCGCGTGCAAGTTTCCGCCGAAGCCTGTCCAGCGCTGGTGTTGAACGCCGACTTCCGGCCGCTGTCGTATTATCCGCTGTCGGTTTGGTCCTGGCAGGACGCGGTCAAGGCCGTGTTTCAGGACCGCGTCAACGTGGTTTCCGAATACGACAAGGTCGTGCGCTCGCCCACGCACGCGATGCGCCTGCCGTCGGTCATTTCGCTCAAGGAATACGTCCCCGCCGCCCGCCGGCCGGCCTTCACGCGCTTCAACGTGTTCCTGCGCGACCGCTTCGTTTGCCAGTATTGCGGCGACGGGTTTCCCGCCCACGACCTGACCTTCGATCACGTCATCCCGCGTTCGCGCGGCGGACGCACGACCTGGACCAACGTCGTGACGGCGTGTTCGTGCTGCAACCTCGCCAAAGGCAGCCATCTGCCGCACGAGGTCGGGATGTTCCCGCGCCACGCGCCCGTGACGCCCAGTTCGACCCAGCTGCAGGAAAACGGCCGCGCGTTCCCGCCCAATTTCCTGCACGAAAGCTGGCGCGACTTCCTGTACTGGGATTCGGAACTCGATCCGGTCTAGCGGGCCGCTAGCGTTTGCGCGCCTTCGCGAACACGCCGACTAATTCCAGATGCCCGGTCCAAGGGAATTGGTCGACGGGGACCACGCGCGTCAACGCATAGCCGCCTTCGGTCAGGATTTTCGCGTCGCGCGCGAAGCTGATCGGATTGCACGACACGCCGACGACCATCGGCACGCGCCCGCGCGCCAGGTTGCGCGCCTGCACGAGCGCGCCATCGCGCGGCGGGTCGAAAACCAGCGCGTCGAAGGCTTCGAGTTCGGGGGGCGTCAGCGGACGGCGGTCGAGATCGCGGGTTTCGGCGGCGATGCGCCCGGCGCGTTTGGCTTTGCGGGCGGCCGCATCGAGTGCGGCGCGCGCCGCATCGTTGCCTTCGAAGGCGTGCACGCGGGCCGGGGAGGGGAAGGTGAACGTCCCCAATCCCGCGTAAAGATCGGCGACCCGTTTGGCTTTGCCGAGCGCGCCGGCGACCTCCTCGACCAGGATCGCCTCGGCGGCGGCGCTCGCCTGCAGGAAAGCGCCGGGCGGCGGTTCGACGGCGACGCCGGACAGCGTCAGGACCGGCACGCGCCGCAACGCCACGATCTCGGGGGAGTGGCGCGCGCTCGTGCGCCACGCCACGCGCGGGATGTCCGCGGCGCGCGCGTACTCGGCCAATCGCGCGCGCGCTTTGGCGTCGGGGGCCGCCCCCGTGAACAGCACGTCGATCCCGGTTTCGGTCGCGGTCAGATGCGCGTCCACGCGCTGGGCTTGGCGCAGGACGTCGGCGAGGGCCGCGCGAAGCGCGGGCAGGGCCGCGAACAGCGGCGGGGCCAGCACCTCGCACGCGGCGAGATCCACGACGCCGGCCTCGCCCTCGCGGTGGAAGCCGAGCGCGACGCCCGCCGCCGTGCGCACGGCGGCGAATTCCGCGCGCCTGCGGTCGTGGCGCGGCACGCCGCGCAAGGGTGCGATCGCCGGATCCAGACCTTCGCGCGCCAGCGCCGCGCGCGCGAGTCCGAGCTTCCATTCGACGTAAGCCGGTTCGGCGAGGTGTTGGATCGAGCAGCCGCCGCAGATGCCGAAATGCCGGCACGGCGGCGTTGCGCGGGCGGCTGCCGGCGTCAGGATTTGAAGTACCGTGCCGCGGCCGCCTTTGCCCGGCATCACGCGCACGCGTTCGCCGGGAAGCGTTCCCGGCACGATCAAGCGGGCGCCGTCGGGCGCCTTGGCGAGTCCGTCCCCGCCCGCGCCCAGCGCGTCGATGGTCGTTTCGAATTCGGTCATGGCGAGCTTCAGCGCGCGGGTGGCGCGGGCGTGCGCGGCTCGGGCCCGCGCGGCTCGGACTTGCGCGCGCCGGTCTTCTTGCGCAGCGCGAAGACGTAGGAGATCACCTCGGCCACGGCCTTGTACTGGTCGGGCTTGATCTCCTCCTCGAGGTCGACCGTGGCGTAGAGCGCGCGGGCGAGGGGCGGGTTTTCGACGACCGGCACCTCGGAGTCGCGGGCGAGGTCGCGGATGCGCAGCGCGACCAGATCGACGCCTTTGGCGACGCAGATCGGCGCGGCGGATTTGCCCTCCTCGTAGCGCAGCGCCACGGCGAAGTGCGTCGGGTTGGTGACGACGACGGTGGCCTTGGGAACCTCGGCCATCATGCGTTTGCGCGCGCGCTCCATGCGCAGCTGCTTGATGCGTCCCTTGACCATCGGGTCGCCTTCGGCCTGCTTGTATTCCTCCTTGATCTCCTGCTTGGTCATGCGCAGGCGCTTGTTGTGCTGGAAGCGCTGCCAGAACCAGTCGAGCCCGGCGATCGCCGTCATGACCGAGATCACCGCGATCATCACCGCGATGGTCATGTCGCCCATGATGGGGCCGAGCTGCCGCGGCTCCATCTCGATGAACCGGGAAATGTCGTGCGTCTGATCGGCGATCACGTACCACGCGGCCGCGGTGACGATGGCGATCTTGATGAGACCCTTGATGAACTCGACCAGGGCGTTGGCCGAAAACATCCGCTTGAAGCCCGTGGTGGGCGACAGGCGTGTGAAATTGGGCTTGAGCGATTCGCCCGAAACGACCAAGCCGTTCTGCAGCGCTTGCGCGGCCAGGGCCGCGATCATCAGGACGACGAGCAGCGGGCCGATGGCGAGCAACGGTTCGACCAACGCGATCGCGACGACGCGCTGCAGCCCGTTGACCGAAACTTCGATGTCGTGGGGGCGCTCGAAGAACGGCAACAGCGAAACGCTGAGACGCTGCCACGCGTATTGGGCGAACAGGGCCAGCGCCAGCGTCGCGGACACGAACATCATCCAATGGCCGATTTCGCGCGAGACGGCGATCTGGCCTTTCTCGCGCGCGTCTTCGAGCCGTTTTCCGGTTGGCTCTTCGGTTTTGGAGGATTCGTCTTCGGCTTCTTCGGCCATCGTCGCCTTCCTAGGGCCGCAACAGCAGCGGTTCGAGTTTGTCCAGGAAGCCGCGTTCGAAGGCGATCATCGCCGCCGACATCGCGACCGCCAGCGCGAACAGCGAAACCGCGATCTGCAGCGGTTGGGTGATGAAGAATATCTGCATCTGCGGCATCAGGCGCGCGATCAGGCCCATGGCGAGGTTGAGCACCAGGCCGAAGACCAGGAACGGCGCCGCGATCTGCACGCCGACCAAAAAGGCGTTGGAGGTCCAGCGCACGAAGGCCTCCGCCCAGTCGCCGAGCGGCACGGTTTGGGTCGGCGGAAACAGCGCGTAGGAATCCGCGAGGGCGCGCAGCAGCAAGTGGTGCAGATCGGCCGTGAAGATGACCGCAAGCGCCGTGGCGACCAGGATCGAGGACACGGCCGTGCCCTGCTGGCCGAAGCCGGGATCGAACAGCGTGGCGGCGGCCAAGCCGCCTTGCTGGGCGATGATCGTGCCGCCGATGGTCAGCGCGGACAGGCTGAAGCGCGCGGCCAGTCCGATGAAGGCGCCGACCAGCGATTCCTGCACGAAGATTCCCGCCAGCGGAAAGATCGTTTCGGGCATCGCGGGCAGCGTGCTTGCGACCGGCGGGGCGATCGTGGCGGCCACGGCCAGCGCCAGACCCAGGCGGATGCGGACGGGCACGTAGACCTCCCCGAACCCGGGCATGGCCACCAGCGCCGCGCCGATGCGCACCAAGACGACGAAGAAGGCGAAAACCTCCGCCGGCAGGGCCGCGACGAAGGGGGCGGCCAGCGCGTTCATCCCGCGCCACCCACGCCGATGCCCACCGCGCGCGTCATCAATTCGCGGGTGAATTCGATCAGCGTGTTGGACATGAACGGGATGGTCAGCACGAAGACCGCGAACAGGATGACGATCTTCGGCACGAAAGTCAGCGTCTGCTCCTGAAGCTGCGTCAACGCCTGCAGCAGACCGATCACGAGCCCCACCACCAGCGCCGTGAGCATCAGCGGCGCCGAGATCTTCAGCATGATCCAGATCGAATCGCGGCTGATCTCGAGGACGTCGGTGGCGTTCACGGCGCCGTCCTCAGATCTGCATCCGGATGATTTCCTGATAGGCGCTGACGACGCGGTCGCGCACCGCGACCGCCGTTTGCAGGGTCACTTCGGCGGCCGAAACCGCCTGGACGACTTGGGCGACGTCGGCTTTGCCGGCGAGGGCGCGCAAGCTCGCCTGCTCGCCCGCCTTGAGGGTGCCCATCGACGTGCGCGCGGCGTCGGCCAGCACGTCGCCGAAGGACGCCACGTCGCCGCTGCCGCGGCCTTCCAGACCGGGCGCGCGCCCGATCGCTTGGGTTCCGGCGTAGGCGGCTGCCGCCGCCGAGGGATTGATGGCCATTTTCGCGATCCTTTACGTCAGCCGCGCAGGATGTCGATCGTGCGCATGATCATCTGCTTGGACGTGTCGATCACGTTCACGTTGGCTTCGTAGCTGCGCTGGGCTTGGCGCATATCCATCGCCTCGATCAGCGTGTTGACGTTGGGCGCGAGCACGTAGCCCTCGGCGTCCGCGGCCGGGTGGCTCGGGTCGTGGCGGCGCGGGAATGCCGATTTATCGGTGCCGATGCGCGACGGACGCACCGTTTCGGCGCCGAGCTGGCGGTCGAGGATGTTGCGGAAGCTGACCGTTTTGCGCCGATAGGGATCGGCCCCCGGGGTTTCGCCCAGCGCGTCGGCGTTGGCGATGTTTTCGGAGATCACGCGCATGCGCGTCGATTGGGCGTTCATGCCCGAGGCGGAGATGCGGATCGCTTTTTGGAGGTCCATGGCGGTTTTTCCCGTTGGCGCGTGTCTACTGGCCCGGGCGGCCGATCGCCGCGCGCAGCATGGCGATCTGTCGGCGGTAGATGTTCGTCGTCAGCTGGTAGTCCATCGCCGTGTCGGCGACCTTCATGAGTTCGCTGTCCATCTGCACCGAGTTTCCCGACAGCGTCGTTTCCGACGGGCGCGGCGCCTCGACGCGGTGCGGCGGCGGGATGATGCGGCTTTGCTGATGGGCGCCCGAGGTGGTCGTGGGCGCCAAGCGCTGGGATTGGCCGCGCAGTTCGGCGCGGAAGTCGATGGCCTTCAGATCGCGCGGCCGGTAATCCGGCGTATCCGCGTTGGCCACGTTCTGCGCGAGCACCTGCTGGCGCTGGCTGAGCCAGTCCATTCGGCGGGAAATCATCCCGAACAGGGGCAAACGCGTGAAATCCATGATCGTCTCGAAGTTCCGTGGTCGGCCGCCCCTTCTCGGGGCGTTGGCGGTCAGTATTGGACCGCAAGCGTTAACAGACGGTAAATTATCCCAAATTTTAGAGAATTTGAAGCCCTTTCGAATCGACCCAAGAATCAATATCTTGGCAGTCGACTCGGAGTCGACACGCGAGGCGGGTTTTACGGTAAGTGACGGGAATTCCTCGGTAAAGTGTCTTTTAAGAAACTTTTAGGGGATTTGCGGGCATCATGATCCAAACGTCCTTCGAGTCAGGATCGCCGCCGCTTTGGCCCGTCGCCCGCCCCGCAAGCCGTTCGACCCGGATGTCACCCGCGCGGTCGCGCTCAAATACGAGCGCGGCGGCGACGAGGCGCCGATCGTCAAAGCCAAAGGCGAAGGCCTGCTCGCCGACAAAATCGTCGAGATCGCGCGCGCGCACGGCGTGGAGGTGCGTTCGGACCGCGATCTCGTCCGATTGCTCGACGCGGTGGACGTCGACAGTCCCATTCCGTTGGAGGCGTTCCAGGCCGTGGCCGAAATCCTGTCCTACATCTACCGCAAGCAGGACAAGCTCAAACCTACCGCCGACGCGAAGGGACGTTGACGTCATGCGCGCCGTGGAAGTTTTCAGCCAAATCGTCGACATGACCCGCGAGATCGACGAGGCGCGCGCGCGCGTGCACCGCGGGCAAGCGGTCGATCTCGCCGGCCTCGACGTGCGCGTGCGCGATCTTTGCCTGTCGGCGACGGAGTTGCCGAAGGCCGAAGGCGTCGCTTGCGCGGGCGCGCTCGACGGTGTGGCCTTCGCCCTCGACCGGCTCGCCGCCGCGTTGCGATTGGCCGACCGGACGGCGCCGTCCGCGCCATGACGACCCCCGATCCGCAACAAATCGCCCAGTTCGGCGCGGCACTCGCCTTCGTCCTGGCGCTGGTCGCGCTGATCGCCTGGCTCGCGCGCCGGTTTTTGCCGGGGGCCGTCGGCGTCGCATCGGGCAAGCGTCGGCGCTTGTCGATCGTCGAATCGCTCGCCCTCGATCCCAAAACGCGCGCGGTGCTGCTGCGCCGGGACGAGGTCGAACATCTGATCGTGCTCGGGCCGCACGGCGCCGCCAGCATCGAAACCGTGCCGGGCGCGCCGCCCGTCCCGAACCCCGAGCCGCCGCGATGATCCGCTGGATCCCGACGGCGCTTGCGCTCGTCTTGTGGCCGGGCGACGCGCTCGCCCAGTCTTTCACGCTCGACCTTGGCGACGGGGCGACGACGACCGGGCGCATCGTCCAGTTGATCCTGGTCATGACGGTGCTGACCTTGGCGCCGTCGATCCTGATGATGGTCACGAGCTTCGTGCGGATCATCGTCGTGCTGTCTCTGCTGCGCACGGCCCTGGGCACGCAGCAGGCGCCGCCGAACATCGTGCTGACCAGCCTCGCGCTGTTCCTGACCTTCTTCGTGATGGCGCCGACGGGCGAACGGGCGTGGCGCGAAGGCATTTCGCCGCTGATCGAAAACCGCATCACCGAAGAACAGGCGATCCAGCGTTCCGCCCAGCCGTTCCACGATTTCATGACGCGCCACACCCGCGAGACGGACGTCGCGCTGTTTTTGGACATCGCGCGCATCGAGCCACCCGCCTCGCCCGAGGCGCTGCCCTATCGCGTGCTGATCCCGGCCTTCATGATCTCGGAACTGCGGCGCGCGTTCGAAATCGGGTTCCTGCTGTTCATCCCGTTCGTCATCATCGACATGGTCGTGGCCGCGGTACTGATGTCGATGGGCATGATGATGATGCCGCCTGCGGTGGTGGCGTTGCCGTTCAAGCTGATCTTCTTCGTGCTGGTCGACGGCTGGTACCTGATCGCGGGCTCGCTCGTGCAATCCTTCGGCGCGGGGTAGCGCCGCCGGTTTGACACCTTCGCCGCCGGACGCGATAACCGCCCGAACCGGAGGAACGTTCGCCCATGAAGAAAAGCATTCCCGTCGCGCGCCGCGCGTTGCTTGCGGGCGCCGCCGCGGCGCTGGCGCTGCCCGCTCCCGCGCTCGCCCAAGCCCGCGCGCGCGCCTCGGTCGGCGTGCTGCGCCTCTCGTCCTCGGGCCCCGTCTTCATCGCGCACGAGCGCGGCTATTTCCGCGAGGCGGGCCTCGACGTCGAACTCAAATTCTTCACCGCAGCACAGCAAGTGCCGGTCGCCGTCACGTCCAACGACGCGGATTTCGGCGTGACGGGCCTGACGGCCGCATTCTTCAACCTGGCCGGGCGCGGCGCGCTGAAGATCGTCGCCGCGCAGAGCCGCGAGGAACCGGGCTACAACCTCGTCGCCTACATGGTCACCAACGCCGCCCACGAACGCGGCTTCCGAAGCTTGCGTGATTTCGCCGGCAAGCGCGTGGGCATCACGACCACGGGATCGACGTTCCACTATTCGCTCGGACTGCTCGCGCGCAAGCAGGGCTTCGACCTCGCCTCGGTGACGCTCGTGCCGCTGCAGACGCTGCCGAACATGCAAGCCGCCTTCAGAGGCGGCCAGGTCGATGCGATCCTGGCGCCGGTCACGCTCGCCCGCGCGCTCGAAGCCGACGGCTCGGGCCGCGTGCTCGGTTGGGTCGGCGACGAAACGCCGTGGCAGTTGGGTGCTTTGTTCACGAGCCCGCGCGCGATCGAACGCAACCGCGCGACGGTGGAACGCTTCGTGCGCGGCTACGTGCGCGGCGCCGCCGATTTCCACGCCGCCTTCAACGCGCGCGACCGCGGCCGGCCCGTCCAGGGCCCCGCCTACCGCGAGAATCTCGAGATCGTCGCCCGCGCGGTCCAGCAGACGCCCGAACTCGTGTCGGTGGGCCTGCCTTACGTCGATCCCGAGGGCCGGCTCGACGTGGGCGACATCCACAATCAGATCGCGTTTTGGCAGTCGCTCAATCTCGTCGGCCGCGAGGTTTCGGGGCGGGAGATCGTCGATCTCTCCTTCGTGCGCGGACACACGAACGTACCGCGCGGCTAGGACGCGCGCCGCTTGGAACTCCGCTGCGAGGGGATTTCGCACCGCTACGGCGACGTTGCGGCGCTCGACGGGATCGACCTCGCCGTGCGCGCGGGCGAATGCCTGGCGCTGATCGGGCCGTCGGGCTGCGGGAAATCAACGCTGCTCGGGATCATGGGCGGCATCCTGGCGCCCAGCGCGGGTCGCGTCCGCGCATCCGGGGCGGCGCCCGCGGGCTGCCTCAATCCCGTCACCTACGTGTTCCAGGATTTCGCCTTGCTGCCCTGGCGCACGGTCGAGGCCAATGTCGCCCTGCCGCTCGAACATCACGGGCTGGATGCGGCCGACCGCAAGGCCCGGATCGACGCCGCGCTCGCGCGCACCGGCCTCGGCGAATTTCGCGCGGCGTTTCCGAAGCAGCTCTCCGGCGGCATGCGCCAGCGCGTGGGCATCGCGCGCGCGCTCGCCGTGTCGCCCGCGATTTTGCTGATGGACGAGCCGCTCTCCGCCCTCGACGCGCAGACGCGCGACCTGCTGATGGAGGACTTCCTCGCATTGTGGCTCGGCGCGCGCACGACCTCGGTCTACGTCACGCATAATCTGGGCGAGGCTTTGCGCCTCGCCGACCGCATTTGCGTGCTGTCGCGCCGGCCGGGCCGGATCAAGGAAATCGTCGCCGTCGAGCGCCCGCAGGCGACGCGCGCGGCCCCCGAAGCCGCGCGCGAGATGGCCGAACTGCACGAACGGCTTTGGCGCCTGATCAAGGACGAAGCCTCCGCCGCCGATCGGGAGATCGCCGATGTCCGATAGCCCGATCCGGTTTCGCGGCGGCGGGTTCGCGCCGCGGCCCAAGCGCGGGGCGGCGGTGATCGCCTTCGCCGCGGCGCTGGGACTGTGGGCCGCCGCCGGCCGGTTCGGATGGGTGTCGCCGATTTTCCTGCCCCCGCCCGACGCGGTGGCGGCGGCGTTTTGGGACCTCGCGCGCGGCGGCCTGCTGTGGCGGCATATCGGCGAAAGCCTTTACCGGATCGTGTGGGGATGGGGGCTCGGCACGTTCCTGGGCCTTGCGGCGGGCTTCGCGATGGGCATTTGGTCCTATTCGCGGGCGATCGGCGTGCCGTTCGTCTCGGCGCTGTTCCCGATCCCGAAGATCTCGCTGCTACCGCTGCTGATCCTGTGGCTTGGGATCGGCGAAGCCTCGAAGGTCGCGACGATCGCGCTGGGTGTCTTCTTCCCCACGGCGATCGCGACCTACGCCGCCATCGACGCGGTTCCGCGCAACCTGATTCGGATGGGCCAAAGCTTCGATCTGCCGCCGCACGCGGTCTTGCGCAAAATCGTGTTGCCCGGCGCGTTGCCCGGGATTTTGGCGGGCTTCCGCATCACCGCGTCGATCGCGCTGATCCTGCTGGTCTCGGCGGAGATGATCGGCGCCGAATACGGCATCGGCGCGTTCATTCTGCAGGCCGGAAATCTGATGCTGACCGATCAGCTTTTGGCCGGCGTTGCGATGCTGTCGGCCCTGGGCCTTGCGATCGGCACCGGTCTCACGCGGCTCGAGAAATACCTGCTGCGTTGGCGGTAAACCTCCGCGTTTCGTCGTGCGTCGAGAACACGATGTCGCTTGAATCGGCCGCGACTCGGGGCGCATGATTCGCAAGTCGATTCGCCGGGGGGCGACACGGCGCGAAGGCGCGTCGGGCACCGATCCGGTCGATGGGGGACAAACATGAAAAAGCAAATCGCACTCGCTTTCGGCCTCGCTTTCGCGCTCGCCACCTTCGCGGTGCCCGCCACGGTCCAAGCCGCCGCTTTCGGCGCGCCGGGTGCCGCCCAGGCCGTCGCGGCCGACTCGACGCCGTCGCACGACATCGCCACCAAGAAAAAGTCGAAGAAGAAGGCGGCGCGCCCCGCGCGCTGAACCCGTTCTTCCGAGGCGTCCGAACGGGCCCGGCGGCGACGCCGGGCCCGTTTGCGTTCCGTCCGGCCCACCCCCCCCTCCGGGCCGCCAATCTGGACTGAGGCCGTAACCGGCCTATATTGGGCGTCGAACCTTTCCCCCGAAAGGGGCCCCCCGATGGCGAACGACGACGGCATTCTCGGCCAGATCAAGCAAAAACTGGTCGATACGAAGCGCAAATGGTCCGACGAAGGCCGCCTGCTGACCGGCGTGGCGGCGGACCCGGCCGTGCGCCTGCCGCCCGGTCAGCGTGAAGTGAAGAACTGGCCGGTGCTCGATCTCGGCATCCAACCGGACGTTTCGGCCAAGACATGGCGGCTCGACGTCGCGGGCCTGGTCGAAAACCCGATCTCGTGGGGTTGGGCGGATTTCGCACGCCAGCCGCAGGTCGATTTCGTCTCCGACATCCATTGCGTGACCGCGTGGTCGCGTTTCGACAACCGCTGGCGCGGCGTCGCCACACGCCATCTGCTGGACCTGGTCAAGCCCCACCCGTCGGCCAAATACGTGGTCCAGCATTCCTACGACGGCTACACGACCAACGTGCCGCTCGCCTATTTCGCGGATGCGGACGTGCTGCTCGCCCACGAATGGGAGGGCCAGCCGATCTCGCGCGAACATGGCGGCCCGGTGCGTCTCGTGCTGCCCAAGCTCTATTTCTGGAAGTCGGCGAAGTGGCTGACGAAGCTCGAATTCGTCGCCGAGGATCGCGCGGGCTTTTGGGAGGTGCGCGGCTATCACATGCGCGGCGATCCGTGGACGGAGGAACGCTATGGCTGACAAGCCGAATTTGGGCCGCCGTCTGTTCGCGGGGTTCGCCTTCGCGGCCGGCATGGCCGCCTATCACGGGCACCGGTTGTTCGGCGCGCCCGCGCAGGCGAAAGGAAGGTCGGGTATGTCCGCTTGGGACATCGAATTCACGTCCATCGACGGGGAGAAGATGCCGCTCGCCGGCTTCCGGGGCAAAGCGCTGTTGGTGGTCAACACGGCGAGCTTCTGCGGCTTCACCGGGCAGTATCGCGACCTCGAAAAGGTCTGGGACGACTACAAGGACCGCGGCCTTGTCGTGATCGGCGTGCCGTCGAACGATTTCGGCGGGCAGGAGCCGGGCTCGGTCGCCCAGATCAAGGCGTTCTGCGAAAGCTACGACGTGTCGTTCCCGCTGTCGGAGAAAAGCGAGACGCGCGGCGCCCGGCGCCATGCGTTCTACGCCTGGGTTGCGGCCGAACTGGGCGAGGGCGCCGTGCCGCGCTGGAACTTCTTCAAATATCTCGTCGGCCGCGACGGCGCTTTGGCCGGCCATTGGCCGTCTTCGGCCAACCCGACGGGCCGGGAAATCCGCGCCGCCATCGAAAAGGCCTTGGCCGCGCGTGTCTGATTTCCGACTGGCACCGGGGACGATCCAGCTCAATCACGGATCGTTCGGCGCCACGCCCGAACCGGTCATGGCCGCCGCCGAGGCCTGGCGGCGCGACTTCGAGGCCGATCCGACCCATTTCATGCGCGCGCGCTGGGCCCCGTGTCTGGCCGAGGCGCGCGCCAAGCTTGCGGCGTTCCTGAACGCCGATCCCGCCGGGCTTGCGTTCGTCACGAACGCCAGCGAGGGGGCGAACGCGGTCCTTCGCTCGCTTGCGTTCGCACCCGGCGACGAAATCCTGGTCACGTCGCATGGCTATCGCGCCGTCGCCAAGACGGTGGCGCATGTCTGTGCGACGTCCGGTGCCGCCATGCGCGTGGCGGACGTGCCGTTCCCGCTGACCGATGACGCGCAAATCCTGGCGCCCATCGAAGCCGCGTTGTCCACGCGCACGCGGCTGATCGTGGTCGATCACATCACCTCGCCGACCACGACCGTTTTCCCGGTCGCGAAAATCCAGGCGCTGGGCCGCAAGCGCGGAATTCCGGTTCTGATCGATGGCGCGCACGCGCCCGGACAATTGGCGCTCGACCTTGCGGCGCTCGCGCCCGATTTTTACATCGGCAATTGCCATAAATGGCTGTTCGCGGCGAAGGGGGCCGCGTTCCTTTGCGTCGCGCCGCCGTTCCGGATGCGGCTCCATCCGGGCACGATCTCGCATGGCTACGGCCAAGGTTTGGCGGCGGAGTTCGATTGGACGGGCACGCGCGACGTGGGCGCGTGGTTGTCGGTTCCCGAAGGGATCGCCTATGCCGAACGGCACGGCGGCTGGCCCGCGTTGCGGGCGCGCAATGCCGCGATGATCGACGCGGCGGTCGCGACGCTCGCCAAGGCATGGGGCACGCGCATCGGCGCGGGTGCCGGTATGCGCGCGCAAATGGGGTGCGTCGAAATCCCGCTGGCGGGACCGGCCGACGAAGCGCGCGCGCAAGCGCTGTGGACCAAGCTGCACGCCGCGCACCGCATCCAAATGCCGGTGATCGCGTTCGCGGGGGCGTTGTGGGCGCGGCCCTCGGCGCAGATCTACAATTCGCCCGCCGATTACGACGCGCTCGCCCGGGTCGATTGGCGCGCGCTTGACGCCTGAGGGGCGCCCGCGCGACCTTTCCGGTCAAACCCCGGGGAGACTCGATGACGCCCTATCTGCTCGCCCTCGACCAGGGCACCACGTCGACGCGCGCGATCCTGTTCGACCTCGAAGGCGCGATCGTCGCGACCGCGCAGGTCGAGCTCAAACAGTATTTCCCCCAGCCGGGTTGGGTCGAACACGATCCGGAGGAAATCTGGCGGGCGGCTTTGAGCGTCGTCCGCCGGGCGCTGGAAATCGCACGCGCGCAAAGCGGGCAAATCGTGGCGCTGGGCATCACCAACCAGCGCGAAACGACCGTGATATGGGACCGCAAGACCGGCGCGCCGATCCATAAGGCCATCGTCTGGCAGGACCGCCGCACCGCCGATTGGTGCCGCAAGATGAAGGCGAAGATCGGCGACGCGGAACTGGGCAAGCGCACGGGGCTCCTGTTCGACGCCTATTTCTCGGGCTCGAAAATCGTCTGGCTGCTCGACAACGTGAAGGGCGCGCGCGCGGCCGCGCGCAAGGGCGAACTCGCCTTCGGAACGATCGACACGTTCCTGCTGTGGCGCCTGACCGGCGGCAAGGTCCACGCGACCGACGCGACCAACGCATCGCGAACGATGCTGTTCGACATCGGCAAGCAGAAATGGGACGCCGGCCTGCTGAAGGCGTTCGATGTGCCCGCTTCGTTGCTGCCCGAGGTGCGCGACTCGGCCGCCGATTACGGCGCCACCGAATCCGCCCTGTTCGGCGGTCCGATCCCGATCCGCGGCATCGCGGGCGACCAGCAGGCCGCCACGGTCGGCCAAGCGTGCTTCAAGCCCGGCACGATCAAGGCGACCTACGGCACGGGGTGTTTCGTGCTCGCGAACACCGGCAAGAATTTCGTTCGTTCCAAAAACCGGCTGCTGTCGACCATCGCCTACCGCATCGCGGGCAAGCCGATCTACGCGATCGAGGGCTCGGTGTTCGTGTCGGGGGCCGTCGTGCAATGGCTGCGCGACGGGCTCAAGGCGATCAAGACCGCGGCCGACAGCGAAGCGCTCGCCAAATCGGTGCCGGATTCGGGCGGCGTTCACTTGGTCCCCGCGTTCACCGGATTGGGCGCGCCGTGGTGGGACCCGGACGCGCGGGGTGCGATCCTCGGCCTCACCCGGGATTCCTCGCTCGCCCATATCGTCCGCGCGGGACTCGAAGCCACGGTCTTCCAAACCCGCGATCTGATGGGCGCCATGCAGGCCGATATCGGCGCCAAAACCAAGCTCGCCGAAATCCGCGCGGACGGCGGCATGGCGGTCAACGCCTGGGTGATGCAGTTTTTGGCCGACCAACTCGCCCTGCGGGTCGACCGGCCGGCGGTGACCGAAACCACCGCCTGGGGGGCTGCGGCCTTGGCCGGTTTGGGCGCCGGTGCTTTCAAATCGCTCGACGACATCGCCAAGCGGCGGCACTCGGCGCGCCTGTTCCAGCCCTCGACCGACCGGAGCAAGCGCGATGCGCTTTATGCGGACTGGCGGGCGGCGGTTGCGCGCGTGCGGAGCGATGCGAAACCCTTTGGCGGCGGCAAACGCCGTGCTAAGTCTTAGTCATAAAAGCGTCACTGAACCGTCTCCCGACGGACATCCGCGGCGCCTAAAGCAGGCGAAGGCCGGACGACGGCCATTCGCCTCAGCAGGAAAGGGAGAAGATATGATCTCGCGTCGTCATCTGTTGTCCGCGGCCGCCGGTTTGGCGCTGGTCGCGAGCGCCTCGGCCGCTTCGGCCCAGCAGCGCGTTCAAATCGACTTTTGGCACGGTCTGACGCAGCCGCTCGGCGGCATGCTCGAGCAGATCGCCGCCGACTTCAACGCTAGCCAGCAGCGTTACCAAGTCAACGCCACGTTCCGCGGCGCCTATCCCGAAACGATGGTCGCGGCGATCGCGGCGTATCGCGCCGGGAATGCTCCCCATATCGTGCAGATGTTCGAAGTCGGCACGGCCACGATGATGGCCGCGCGCGGCGCCATCGTGCCGGTGCAGGATCTGATGGCCGAAGCGGGCATGGCGTTCAACCCGAACGACTACATCGCCTCGGTGCGCGGCTATTACAGCCTGCCCAACGGCGTGCTGGTCTCGATGCCGTTCAACTCCTCCACCTCGATCCTGTTCTGGAACAAGGAACACTTCCGCCGCGCCGGGTTGAACCCCGAGCAGCCGCCGCGCACCTGGGCCGAAACGCGCGAATTCGCGACGAAGCTGAAGGCCGCCGGCCTCAACTGCCCGCTGACGACCGCTTGGCCGACTTGGACGCAGTTCGAGCAGTTCTCCGCGATCCACGATGTGCCGCTCGCCACCAAGTCGAACGGTCTGGGCGGCATGGATGCCCAGCTGCGCATCAACTCGCCGCTGCACGTCCGCCACGTGCAGACGCTGGTCGACATGCAGAAGGAAGGCACGTTCCGCTACGGCGGCCGCGACGGTGCGGCCGACGCGCTGATGGCTTCGGGCGAATGCTCGATGATCCACGCGTCCTCGGGTTTGCGCGCGCGCCTGCTGCGCGAACTGCCCGGCGGCGTGGCCAATCTCGGCGCGGGCTTCCTGCCCTTCTACGACGACCATATCCGCGAGCCGAAGAACTCGATCATCGGCGGCGCGTCGTTCTGGGTCATGCAGAAGCCCGGCCGCACGCGCGAGGAATTCCGCGGCGTGGCGGAATTCTTCCGCTACATCGGCCGTCCCGAAGTGGTGGCCAAGTGGCACACCGATACGGGCTTCCTGCCGATCACCCAGGCGGGCTTCGAGATGGTGCAGCGGACGAACTTCTACCAGCAGAACCCCGGTGCCGACGTGCCGGCGCGCCAGATGCTGCGCACGCCGACCACTGAAAACTCGATGGGTCTGCGGCTCGGCAACATGCCCGAGATCCGCGTCGTGATCCAAGAGGAGCTGGAGCGCGCGCTGCAAGGCCAGCAGACGGCCAAGCAGGCGATGGATCGCGCGGTCGAACGCGGCAACACGATCCTGCGCAACTTCGAACGCGCCAACCGCGGCGCGGCGACGCGCGGCTGACGTACGACGGCGAACGCGGCCCGATCCCTCGCGGGATCGGGCCGTTTTCGTTTCCCGTTCCATGCACAAACGCGTCATCTTCAACGACAAGCTTCTGCCCTATCTGCTGCTCGCGCCGCAGATCGCGGTGACGGTCGTCTTCTTCTTCCTGCCGGCGGGGCAGGCGGTCCTCTATTCGCTCTACATCCAGGACGCCTTCGGCCACGATTGGCAGTTCGTCTGGTTCGAGAATTTCGAGGTCGTGCTGACCGACCGCGACTATCTCGACACGGTCTGGCGCACGATCCTGTTTTCGGGCGCCGTCACGTTCGTGTCGATGGGCTCGGCGCTGATCCTGGCCGTCATGGCCGACAAACACATCCGCGGCGCCACCGTCTACAAGACGCTGATCGTGTGGCCCTATGCGGTCGCCCCCGCCGTGGCGGCCGTGCTGTGGTACTTCATTTTCCATCCCTCGATCGGATTCGCCTCCAAGGGCTTGGTTGCGCTGGGCGTGAACTGGGACTGGAAACTCGACGGCGGCCAGGCCATGGCGATCGTCGTGCTCGCCGCGTCGTGGAAGCAGGTCAGCTACAATTTCCTGTTTTTCCTCGCGGGCCTTCAGTCGATCCCCAAATCGGTGCTTGAGGCGGCCTCCATCGACGGCGCGGGCTCGACCCGGCGCTTCTGGACCATCGTCTTTCCGCTGCTGTCGCCGACGACGTTCTTCCTGCTGGTCGTCAACGTGGTCTACGCCTTCTTCGATACCTTCGGCACGATCCACGCGCTGACCCAAGGCGGACCGGGCAAGGCGACCGAAACGCTGATCTACAAGGTCTATTCCGACGGCGTGCAGAATCTCGATCTGGGCTCCTCCTCCGCGCAGTCGGTGATCCTCATGCTGATCGTCGTCGCGCTGACCGCGATCCAGTTCCGTTACGTCGAACGCAAGGTGCATTACTGATGGGTGCGGAAGCCGCACGCAGGAACTGGGTCGCGCACGCCGTGCTGCTGTTGGGCGTGGCGATCTTCGCGTTTCCGATCTACGTCGCGCTCGTCGGCTCGACGTGGGATGCGGCCACCATCGGCCGAGGATCGATGCCCCTGGTCCCGGGGCCGCTCGGCGTCGAGAACTACGTTCAGGCCTGGACGTCGGGCTCGGGCGAGCGCGTGGTCGGCGCGCCGGTCGGCGGCATGCTGTGGAATTCGATGCTGATGGCGCTCGTGATCGCTTTCGGCAAGATCGGGATTTCGATCATCTCGGCCTACGCGGTGGTGTTCTTCAACTTCCCGGGCCGGATGTTCTTCTTCTGGATGATTTTCGTGACGCTGATGCTGCCCGTCGAGGTGCGCATCATTCCGACCTATCAGGTCGTCGTCGACATGGGGTTGTTCGATTCGTTCTGGGGTTTGACGGTGCCGCTGATCGCCTCGGCGACGGCGACGCTGCTGTTCCGCCAGTTTTTCCTCACCATCCCGGACGAACTGGTCGAAGCCGCGAAGATCGACGGCGCGGGCCCCATCCGCTTCTTCTTCGACGTGATCCTGCCGCTGAGCCGCACCAACATCGCGGCGTTGTTCGTCATCCTCTTCATCTACGGCTGGAACCAGTATCTCTGGCCGCTGCTCATTACCAAATCGAAGGAACTGGAAACGATCGTGATCGGCATCACCAAGATGATCGGCACGGGCGATTCGCAGACCGATTGGAACATCATCATGGCCACGACGATCATGGCCATGCTGCCCCCCGTGCTGGTCGTGCTGTTCATGCAGCGCTGGTTCGTGAAGGGGCTCGTGGACAGCGAGAAATAGGGCGGACGGATCATGGCGCAGGTCGAACTTCGCGCGATCAAGAAAAGCTTCGGCGACGTCGCCGTGATCCACGGCGTCGATTGCCCGATCGCGGACGGCGAGTTCGTCGTCATCCTGGGGCCGTCGGGCTGCGGGAAGTCGACGTTGCTGCGCATCGTGGCGGGTCTCGAAACCCAGTCCTCGGGCGACGTCGTGATCGGCGGCAAGGTCGTCAACACCGTCGAACCCAAGGACCGGAACATCGCGATGGTGTTCCAGAACTACGCGCTCTATCCGCATATGAGCGTGCGCGAGAACATGGCCTACGGGCTCAAGGTGCGCGGGCTGCCGAAGCCGGAGATCGAAGCGGCCGTCGCGCGCGCGGCCAAGATCCTGGAGCTCGAAAAACTGCTCGACCGGCGGCCGCGCCAGCTTTCCGGCGGCCAGCGCCAGCGCGTGGCGATGGGCAGGGCCATCGTGCGCAATCCCGAAGTCTTCCTGTTCGACGAGCCGTTGTCCAATCTCGACGCTAAACTGCGCGTGCAGATGCGCATCGAGCTGAAGCAGCTGCACAGCCAACTTAAAACGACCTCGATCTACGTCACGCACGATCAGGTCGAGGCGATGACGCTGGCCGACCGTCTGATCGTGATGAACGGCGGCCGGGCCGAACATATCGGTGCACCCCTCGACGTCTACGCGCGTCCGGCCACGACCTTCGTCGCCGGCTTCATCGGCGCGCCGGCGATGAACCTCGTCCCCGGCACGTTGGTCGCGGGCGGCGTCGCCATCGACGGCACGAAACTGGGTGTCGCGCATCCGGCCAAGACGGTGACGGGTGCCGACGTCACCGTCGGGTTCCGGCCCGAAACGCTGCATTTGGACCCGGCCGGACCGGTCGCGCTGCTCGTCACCTTGGTCGGAGCGTTGGGCGCCGACACGCTGGTCCACGGTCGGATGGGCGGTCCCCAGGGCCCGACCATCACCGCCCGCTTGCCCGGTGTGGTCAAGGTGCGGGAGGGCGAACGCATGGTGCTGCGCGTGGCGCCCGAGGATATCCATCTGTTCGACCGCGCCACCGGCCGCCGGATCGATTGAGGGCGGGGGATGCGGGCGCTCGAAACCCGTATCCCGCCGCCCGTCGTGGCGCTGACGCTCGGTGCGCTTGCCTGGGTTGCGGGCGGCCCGGGATTCGATTTTCCCGGCCGAGCGGCCGCGACGTTCCTTGCGGCCGCATCGGGGCTCGGGATCGAACTCGCCGCGGCACTTGCCTTCCTCAGGCGGCGGACGACGCTGCTGCCTTGGGCGCCGCAGCGCACGCAAGCCCTCGTGACGTCCGGCCTGTTCGGGTTCAGCCGCAACCCGATGTATGTGGGCCAAGCCCTGTTGCTCGTCGCGTGGACGCTCCATCTCGGCGCATGGGCCGGCCTCGCGGCCGTACCCGCTTACGTGCTGTACATGAACCGATTCCAGATCGGTCCCGAGGAGCGCATCCTCGCCGCCAAGTTCGGCGCCGATTACGACGCCTATCGCGCGCGCGTCCGGCGCTGGCTTTAAAGATCCATCTCGGTCCAGATCGGCTGGTGGTCGGAGCCTTGCGCCTTCTGGTCGATCCAGGCTTTGCGCACGCGCGGCGCAAGCTCGGTCGACACGAAACAATAGTCGAGACGGCGCAGCGTGCGCGGCGGCTCGCACGAGTCGCAGGTCCAGTCCTTCGGATCGTTCTCCGCTCCGCCGGCGGCCACGAACGCGTCGATCAATCCGCCCGCATGGCTCATCCGGCCGTAATCGGCCGAATAGGGGCCCGTCAGGCGCGTATAGAGCGGCGAGTCGGGCGGGATGTTGTAGTCGCCCATATAGACCGCGGCCGCCGGCATCGGCGGCGGACCGAAGCCCAGGGTCCAGGCCTCCTCCTTATGCGTGCCGCACCAAGCCCCGCCTTCGAGCGGGGCGGTCCGGTGGATCTCCAGCAGCTTTTCGACCTGCGGGGCGCGGTCGCCATCGCCGACATGGCTCAGATGCAGCGAATTCACGCGCAAGGCGCCCGCCTTCGGCGTTTCGATCACCGCTTCGATCATCGAACGCTGCAGCGAGTACTGCCGCGCCAATCCCATTTTGGGCAGCGGATAGTGGCGCGACGAAAGAATGGGCGTCTTCGACAGCACCATATTGCCGAATTGACGGCGCCGCCCGCCCGGCTTGCCGCCGTTGGCGTCCATGTCGAAACCGGGACCGTAGACCCAGTGATAGGCGCCGCCGAGCAGGGCTGCGATTTCCGCCGGTTGATCGGCGTCGCCCGAGCGCGGCCAGAACCGTTCGACCTCCTGTAGCGCGATCACATCCGCGCCTTCGAGCGCGGCGCAGATCCGCGCGAGGTCGAATTTTCCGTCTTTCCCTTTGCCGTATTGGATATTGTAGCTCGCGAAGCGCATGACGAATCCTCCCGCCCGACTATACCTCGCCTTGACCTATATGGTCGCCATGGGTGCGATCTGGGGCCTGCAGTTTTCGACGGCCAAGATCGGGCGCGCGCACGGTATCCCCCCGTCGGCCTGGGTGTTTTGGATGGGCGTTTCGGGCGCCGCGGTGCTGCTGGCGATTTCCGCCGCGCGCGGCGGCCGGCCGTGGGTCCTGGCGGGCGAATGGCGCTACGCCATCGTCGCCGGGGCGACGGCCGTGGCGATACCGAACACGATCATGGCGCTCGTCGTCGGCCATGTGCCCGCCGGGATCGCCGCGTTGCTCAACACCTTGTCGCCGCTTATGACCTATGCGATCGCACTCGGCTTGCGCATGGATGCGCTGCATCGCTTGCGCGTCGCGGGCTTGGGCTTCGGTTTCGCGGGAGCCGTGTTGGTTCTGGGGCCGCGCGCCAGCCTGCCCGATCCCGCGATGTGGCCGTGGGTCGCGTTGTGCTTATGGGTGCCGTTCTTCTACGCCGCGTCCAACATCTATATCGGCCGGTTCCGGCCGCCGGGGGCGGAGTCGATCGGGCTGGGCGGGGCGATGCAGGCGGGCGCGGTCGCCAGCGTGCTGCCGCTGGCGCTCGTCGACGGCTTCTACGTGCCGTTGCCGCCCGCGCATCCGGGCGATTGGGCGCTTTTGGCGCAGGCCTCGGTCAATTGGATCGGGTCGCTGTTGTTTTTCGAGGTGATGCGCCTCGCCGGCCCCGTGTTCTTCAGCCAAACCGGGTTCCTGGTCACGCTGTGCGGCGTGTTCTGGGGATGGCTGCTGTTCGGCGAAACGCACAGCGCCTATGTGTGGGCGGCGATGGTCGCGATTTTCGCGGGCTTGGCGCTGGTCACCCGCGCGGGCCGCTGACCCGCGCCCGCCGGCGCCGATCTCAGCGGTTGTCGCGGATGAAGTCGCGCACTTGGGGCAGGATTTCGGTCTTCCAGCGCTTGCCGTTGAAGATGCCGTAATGGCCGACCTTCGGCTGCAGCCAATGCCGGTGCTTGTCCGCCGGCAGGCCCGCGCACAGCGCGTGCGCGGCGTAGGTCTGGCCGACGCCGGAGATGTCGTCGAGTTCGCCTTCGACGGTCAGCAGCGCGGTCGTGCGGATCGCCTTGGTATCGACCGGCCGGTCGCGGCTGACCCAGGTGCCGCGCGGCAGCGCGTGCTCCTGGAAGGCGATCCGCACGGTCTGCAGATAGAATTCGGCGTCCAGATCCATCACCGAAAGATACTCGTCGTAGAACTCGCGGTGGTTATGCGCGTTCTCGCCGTCGCCGCGCACAAGGTGGTTGAATTGCTTGAGCGCCGAGCCGACATGCCGGTCGAGGTTCATGCTCATGAAGCCCGACAGCTGGATGAAGCCCGGGTAGACGCGCCGCATGAAGCCCTGATAGCCCGGCGGCACGTTCTGCACGACCGCGCGTTCGAACCATTCGAGCGGCTTTTCCGCCGCCAGTTTGTTGACCCTCGTCGGATTGACGCGCGTATCGATGGGCCCGCCCATCAGCGTCATCGAGCGCGGGGCGGTGTCCGGCGCGTCGGCCGACATCAGCGCCACCGCCGCGAGCACCGGCACCGACGGCTGGCAGACCGCGACCACATGGGTTTCGGGGCCCAAAAAGCCCAGGAATTCGATCAGATAGTCGACATAGGCGTCGAGGTCGAACACGCCATCGACCAACGACACATGCGCCGCGTTCATCCAATCGGTGATGAACACGTCGTGGTGGGGCAGTAGGCCTTCGACCGTGCCGCGCAGCAGCGTCGCGTAATGGCCCGACATCGGCGCCACCACGAGCACTTTGGGGTCGTCGCGCTCGGCCGGGGTTTCGCGCGCGAAATGCAGCAGGTCGCAGAACGGCTTGCTCAGCACGATCTCCTCGCGCACCGCGACATCCGCCCCGTCCACCGTCGTGCGCGCGAGTCCGAATTGCGGTTTGCCGTAGCGCCGCGTGGCGCGCTCGACCATCTCGGCGCCCGCGGCCATCGCGCGGCCGATGCGCGTGTAACTCATCGGCATCATCGGATGGCTGAACACGTGCTGGACCGTTTCGGCCGCCAAGCGGACCGGCGAAAGCATGGTCTGCTGAAGGTCGTAGAGATGATAAAGCATCGCGTTACCGTTTCTGCTGATGAGGGTGGAGGCTACCCTGCCGGGTCCGAAAGGCAAGACAATTGCTGCACTGCATCATTGGCGTGTGGAATCAAAGTCGATCAAGTGGATAAACGAGCCGGCAACCGTGCCCGCGCGCAATCCCGCCCGCCCCAGCGATACGCCGCGCGCGTCGGTCGTCTCGAACAGGGGCTCGCCCGGACCTTCGCGCAGAACGCGCGTGTAGTGGAACTCGTGCGCCGCGAACCCGGTGCCGCGCACGCCGAGGGCGTGATCGTCGATCAGTTTGGCGCGGCGATAGCCGAGGTGAAGCTTGCGCGCCGCGAACGACGTTTCGAGCGCGAGCAACCCCGCCATCGCGTGGCGTGCGCCGTCGGCGTCGATCAGACCTTCGCCCAAGGTCATGTAGCCGCCGCATTCGCCGAAGATCCGGACCCCCCGCGCGGCCATCGCGCACAGCGCGCCCAGAAAGGGGGCGGCGGCCAACTTGCCCGCGTGCAGTTCGGGATAGCCGCCGGGCAGATAGACCGCATCGGCCATCGCGTCGGGCATTTGGCCCTCCAGCGGCGCGAAAGGTAGAATCTCGGCACCTTCGCGACGCCAGGCATCGATCAGATGCGCGTAGACGAACGCATACGCATCGTCGCGCGCGAGCGCGATGCGCGCGCCCAACGGCGGAACGCGCGCGCACGTCGCGGCGTTGCGCGGCGACGGCCGCGCCGCCGCGCGTATCGCCGCGACATCGACATGCGCGCCAACCATCTTGGCGGCGCGATCGACGAAGGCATCGAGATCGGCGCGTTCGCGGGCCTGCACGAGACCCAAATGCCGTTCGGGATGGACGAGGTCGGCGTCGCGCGGGATCGCGCCGAAAAACGCGAGTTCCGGCGCGTGGCGTTTCAACGCATCGCGCAAAAGCGCCGCGTGGCTGGGCGCGCCGATGCGGTTGAAAACGACACCCGCGACCGCCGGCGCTTCGAGCGCGCGCGCGAACCCGGCCGCCAGCGGCCCCGCCGACGCCGCCATGCCGCGCGCGTCGACGACGAGGACGACCGGCCAGCCCGCGAAGCGCGCGAGGGCGGCGGTCGAACCTTCGCCGTCCGCGCCGACGCCGTCGTAGAGCCCCATCGCTCCTTCGCACAGCGCGAAGTCGGCATCGGCCATCCCGCCGATCAGTCCCGCGAGCGACGCATCGCCCATCGCCCACCGGTCGAGGTTGACGCAAGGCCGGCCGCTCGCGGCCGCGTGGAAGGCGGGATCGATGTAGTCGGGGCCCGATTTGGCGCACGCGACGCGCAACCCCGCATCGCGCAAATGCCGGGCGAGGCCCAGCGCCAAGGTGGTTTTGCCCGAGCCCGAGGACGGTGCGGCGAGAACGAGCCCGGGGGCGATCAAGTGCGCGTGGCGCCCGGCCGGACCGTATCGCCCTGGCGTTCGCGTCGCCAGCCGCGCGATTCCATGCAGCGGCGATAGGTGTCGGCCGTGATCGAGCCGCCCTGGCCTTGGCGGGAATTGTCGAGCCCGTAGACGCCGCCGCGATCGATGTAGCCGTAATTGCCGGACTCGCGCGTGCAGTCGCGCTGGTCGAGATCCAGCTGCCCCGGCGGCGCGCTTTCCTTGACCCAAACCGTGCGCGACTCGCACGCGCCGAGCAGCGTCAGGGCGGCGAAGGAAACAAGAATGGATGCGCGCGTCATGGGAAGGCTTGCTCCGTGATCGTCAGGCGGACGCCGCGTCGCGCGCCAAGCGCAACGGATCGGCGTCCAAGGAACGGTTATGCGACATGGCGCCCAGCCAGTCCAGACCGGCGCGCAAGCGCACGGCCTCGCCCACCACGAACAATCCCGGCGGTTGCAAGCCCGCCGCCTCCGCCGCGCGGGGCGCTTGGGCGAGCGTGGTTTCGAGAACGCGCTGATCGGGCAGGCTCGCGCGCACGACGATTGCCGCCGCATCGCCGGGCGGCCGGCCGGCCGCGATCAACCGCCGCACGATCGCGTCGAGATGCTTGAGCGCCATATAGAACACCAGAACCGGCGCGCCGTGGGCGAGGGCGCGCCAGTCGAGTCCGTCGGGCAGGTCGCCCGTGACGCCGTGCCCGGTCACGAAGGTGACCGCGTGATTGACGTCGCGATGGGTCACGGGGATGCCGGCGTAGGCGAGCCCGCCGACGCCCGAACTGATGCCGGGCACGATCCGGAACGGCACGCCCGCACCGACAAGGGTCAACGCTTCCTCGCCGCCGCGCCCGAACACGAACGGGTCCCCGCCCTTGAGGCGCAGCACGCGATGGCCCGCGCGCGCGAGTTCCACGAGCCGCAACGAGATGTCGCGCTGCTTGGGGCTGGGCTTCCCGCCGCGCTTGCCCGCGTATTCGCGCAGCGCGCCGGGTCTGGCCGCATCGATCAGGCGCGTGTCGACCAGCGCGTCGTAGACGATGGCGTCGGCCGAACGCAGCGCGTGATAGCCGAGCAGGCTCAACAGGCCCGGATCGCCCGGTCCCGCGCCCACCAGCCAAACGCTACCGGGTGCGAACTCCGGCATCTCGAACGGCAAGGATTCCATTGGCTTGTTCGATCTTCCCCTGGGTCGGAACTCTATCCCGGCCGGTGCGCGGATGCTAGCTTTGCCGCCATGGCCGAGGACGAACTGCCCCCAAAACCGGAAGGTCCGTTGCGCGCGGGCTGGACGACCGGGGCCTGCGCCGCGGCCGCTGCGGCCGCCGCCGCCCAAGCCCATGCCACGGGCGAATTTCCGGCCGAAATCGCGATCCGCCTACCTTTGGGCCAGATCCCCGTTTTCGCCCTCGCCCATCGCGCGCGCGGGGCCGATTGGGTCGAAGCGGGCGTGACGAAGGATGCTGGCGACGATCCGGATGTCACCCACGGGGCGATGATCGTAACCCGCTTGCGCCCGGCCCCGCCGGGATCGGGTCTGCGCTTCGAAGCGGGCGAGGGCGTGGGGACGGTCACGCGACCGGGCTTGGCGTTGCCGCCGGGCGAGCCCGCGATCAATCCGCATCCGCGCAAGCTGATCGCCGAGTCGCTGGCGGCGGTCGCGGCCGAATTCGGCGGGCCGCTGGATTGGGTCGTGCGCGTATCGATCCCGGGCGGCGCCGAACTCGCCAAGAAAACGCTCAACGCGCGGCTCGGCATCGTCGGCGGGCTGTCGGTCCTCGGGACCACGGGGATCGTGACGCCCTATTCGTGCGCGGCGTGGATCCATTCGATCCATCGCGGCATCGACGTCGCCCGCGCCGCCGGTCTCGGGCACGTCGCCGCTTCCACCGGCTCCGTCTCGGAATCCTTCGTCAAGGCGCATTACGCGCTGCCCGAGGCGGCGCTGATCGACATGGGCGATTTCGCGGGCGGCACCTTCAAGTATTTGCGCGATCACCCGATCCCGCGCGTGACGTTGGCGGGCGGTTTCGCCAAGCTCGCGAAGCTCGCCGGCGGAGCGATGGACTTGCATTCCGCGCGCAGCCGCGTGGACAACGCCGCGCTTGCCGCCCTGATGCGCGAACTGGGGGCCGCGACGGATCTGCCGGCCGACGCGCCGGCGGGGGCCTATCTGTTGGAGGCGCGCCGTACGGGCGTGCCGTTGGGCGACGCCGTCGCCGCGCGCGCGCGCGCGGTCGCGTGCGCCACGATCGGACCGGGTGTGGCGCTCGACGTTTTGGTCGTCGACCGGTCAGGCGACTGCGTCGGGCGGGCGGGACCGTGACGGGGCGCATTCTGATCCTGGGCGGGACGAACGAAGCGCGGGTTTTGGCCGACGAAGCGGTCGCCGCCGGGGGCGCGGTCGTGCTGTCGCTGGCCGGGCGCACATCCGCACCCGCGTCGAGCCGGGCGCCGACGCGGACGGGCGGCTTCGGCGGTGTCGCGGGCTTGCGCGCCTATCTGCGCACGGAAGGGATCGCACGCGTCCTCGATGCGACGCATCCTTTCGCCGCGCGCATATCGGCAAACGCCGCAGCCGCGTGCGCCGCCGAGAACGTGCCCTATCTTGCGCTGTCGCGCGCGCCGTGGATCGAGGTCCCCGGCGACCGCTGGCATCGCGTCGCGGACGTCGCCGAAGCCGCGGCCCTTTTGCCGAGTCTGGGCAGGCGCGTTTTCGTCGCCTTCGCCGACGGGCTGACGCCGCTCGCCGGCTCGGGGCTCGACTTCGTCGTCCGGCGCATCGAACCGGGCGATCCCGGGTTGCCGGGCGCTTCGCTGGTGTTGGGGCGCGGCCCCTTCGCGGTCGATGACGAGATCGCGCTTTTCCGCGGGCGCAAGATCGACTGCGTTCTCGCCAAGGATTCCGGCGGCGACGCCGCGCGCGCCAAGCTCGACGCGGCGCGCGCGCTGGGCTTGCCGGTCGCTCTGATCCGGCGGCCCACGCCGCCCGCCGCGGCGACGTATCGTCGCGCGGACGCGCTGGCGTGGCTCGGCCTTGACGCGGTCACGCGCGTTTCTATCTAATCGCGATCATGAAGCGACGGATCGTCCTCGCCGCCTTGCTCGCCCTGACGCCCGCGGCGGCACGCGCGCAAATCGGCGTCGAAATCCTCCAGCGCCGACCGCTCGCCGAGGCGGCGCGCGACGGCAATTTGGAGGTGTTGCGCGCGCGGTTGGCGGCCAACGATCCGCCCAATCAACTCGATCTCGAATTCCGGCCCGCGATCCTGCTCGCGGCCGCCAACAACCATCTCGATGCCGTCCGCATGTTGCTTGAGAACCGCGCGAATCCCGATTTGCGCGACCGCCAGAACCGGACGGGCATGATGTGGGCCGCCGAACGCGGGCACGCGCGCATCGTGGAGGCGCTGCTGCAAGGCCGCGCCAATCCCAATCTCGACGACCGTACCGGCACGACCGCGCTGATGATCGCCGCGCGCGAGGGGCATGTGCGGGTCGTCGAAGTTCTGTTGCGCGGCGGCGCGGATCGCGACAAGACAGACGCGACCGGACGCACCGCGCTCGACATTGCCCAACTCGGCAACCGCCGCAACGTCGTCGAAGCGTTGCGCCGGCCATGAGTTACGGGACTGCCGTCGAGATCGGCTCGCCGCGCGACACTCTGCAATACGTGCGCAGAACGATGATCCCGTGGCTCCAATGGGATCTCGTCGCGGACTCCGTCGCCAAGCGATTGGCGGCAGCCCGTCCGGATCTGCGCGGGCCGGGGCTGCAGGCCCCGGCGCTCGCCGCCGCGCTGGCTTCGCTCAAGGAAAGCGCCGTGGCCCCGCTGGGCCAAGTTCTCGCGCCCGCGCAAACGGACGAGATCGGGGCGTATTTGCGCGCGCAGCCCGGTTTCGCGGGTCACCACATGACCAGTTCCGACGGTCGCGAACGGCCTTACGCCGACATCGTCGCCGAGGGCGGTCGTTACGTCGCCTATCGGCCCGAGACGGTCGTCAAGGCGCCCCATGCGATGGCGCTCGCCAACCGGCCCGAGATACTCGATTTGGTCGAGGCTGCGCTCGGTTGTCCGCCGACGCTTTACTCCGTCAGCGCGTGGTGGTCGTTTCCGGTCGCGGGCGAGCCCTGGCCGCCGCATTCCCAGCATTTCCACCGCGACGACGACGATTTCCGCTTCTTCACGCTGTTCGTCTATCTGACCGACGTGGACTCGGAATTCGACGGGCCGAACCAGATCGTGCCCGGCAGTCATACGTTGGCGGGCATGAACGCGTTGATCGCCGACGCGGCGACCGCCGGGCGCCTCGTGCCCGATCAGGCCATGGTGAACAACCTGCTGACCCAATGGCCGCAACCCACGACGCTGGTCGAAAACGCTTTCGCGCCGCGTATCGTTTCGACGCTCGGGCCGCGCGGCACCGGCTTTTTCGCGGATACGCGCACGCTGCATCGCGGCTTCCAGCCGCGCGAGCGCGTCCGCGGGATTCTGTGGTTCCGTTTCGGCTTGGGGCCGAATTCGAACTCATCGGACGTGGATTTGGTCGACGGTCCGGTTCCGGTCGCCGCGGTGGGGTCGGCTATCCCCGACACCCCGCGCCATCGTTACGTCAACCGGCTGTTGGTCCGCTGGGATTGACCGCGCGCTGCCGGCGCTCTGTCTCGATCATGTTCATGAGACCGAGGATCGCCAGCGATTGATCGCGCATCAGGCGGTAGAGCGCGAGATCCGCCGGGTCGAAGGCGTCCTTGCGCAACGCGTAGATGTCGGTCACGGACCAGAATATCTCGTAGCCGGCTGCGTCCAGCGCGTCGCGGATGGCTTGTTTTTGCGCCTCCGCCAGATGGATGACTTCGATTTCGACGAAAGCCGGCCGCCAGCCGCGTGCCCACCACACCTCGAACAGCGTGTGATCGTAGCCTTCGGTATCGGTCAGGAAAACGTCGGGGACCGCAAACCCCGGCTCGGCGATCCATTCGTCGATCGCAAGGCAAGCGACGTCGACTTCGACCAATTGCTCCTCGACATGCTCGAAGCCCGGTGCGGTCTTGTGCTTGACGATGACGTCGCGCCGGAACGACGAATTCGTCGTGGAAAAGGGCACGTTGTAGAACTTGCGCGGACCCCCGGGCGCGTCGGCGACGACGGCTTGATTGCGCAACACCGCGCGCGGGCGCTCGGCGTAGGCAGACTTCAGCCCTTCGAAAGGTCCGGGCAACGGCTCGAACAGCGTGCCGCGCCATTTGGGATCGGCGGTGTGTTTGTAGAGCGGATCGCCGCGCGTGCCGTCGTTGGCGCCCACGACGGCGTAGACCACCTCCGGCAAACGGCGGGTCAATTTGACGAGCGCGTCGTCGCGAATCGCATTGAAGGTTTCATGGTAGTACATGATCACAAACCTATCAGGCGCCGCGGTGCATCGCTACTTTTTGCGCAGCACATGGGTATGCCCGGCGGCGTAAAGTCGGCTGTCCGGCGCGGCGTCGCCGCCGGCGAGACCGCGCCCGACCAGGATCAGGGCCGTGCGGGTGAAGCCGGCGGCCTTCACCTTCGCGCGGATGTCACCGAGTGTCCCCGACAAAAAAGCCTGATCGGGCCAACTGATGCGATAGCCGACGACGACCGGACAGGTCGCGCCGAGCACGGGTTCCAACTCGCGCACGATATTGGCGAGATTGTTGATCGACAGATGGATCGCCAGCGTGGCCCCCGTGCGCGCGAACGCGGCCAAGTCCTCACCCGGGGGCATCGCCGAGGCGCGCGTGGCGGTGCGCGTCAGCACGACCGACTGCACGATCTCGGGCAAGGTCAGTTCGCGATTGAGCGCCGCGGCCATCGCCGCATACGCCGAAACGCCGGGCGTCACGTCGTAGGGAATGCCCAGCGCGTCCAGCCGCCTGATTTGTTCGGCGATCGCGCCGTAAAGCGAGGGATCGCCCGAATGCACGCGTGCGACGTGCCAACCTTTGGCATGTGCTTGGGCGATCTCGGCGACGATCTCGTCCAGATGCAAAGGGGCCGTATCGATCGCGGCCACGCCCGGGCGGCGTGCGGCGACGACCGCCTCGGGTACGAGCGAACCGGCGTAGAGCACGAGGTCCGCTTTGCGGATCAGATCGAGCCCGCGCACGGTGATCAGATCCGGAGCGCCGGGGCCCGCGCCGATGAAATGGACGGTCATGTCTTCGCCTTATCCGCGTAACCGCGCGGGGTATAGACGCGCGGGCCCTCGGCGGTCGCCGTCCGCCGTGTCGCCGCGGCGCCGATCGTCACCAAGGTCAGCATGTCGACCTTGCCGGTCCAATCGTCGCCCAGAGCGACGATCTCGATCGCCTCGCCCGGCCGGCCGAGATTGCGCGCAAGGACGACCGGCGTGGTCGCGGGGCGTGCCGCCAAGAAGATCTCTCTCGCGCGCGGCAACAGCGTTTTGCGCCGCTCGGAGGCGGGGTTGTAAAGCGCCACGACGAAGTCGCCCGCGGCCGCCGCGTGCAGGCGCCGTTCGACCGTCGCGGCGGGCGTCAGCAGATCGGACAGCGAGATCGCGCAGAAATCGTGGCCCAGCGGGGCGCCCGCGCGCGCCGCGGACGCCTGCAACGCGGAAACACCCGGGCAAACGCGGATCGACGGCCGTCGCCATTCGGGGGGGCCTTCGTCGCGCCGCTCGTAGACGAGGGTGGCGAGCGCGTAGATGCCCGCATCGCCCGAGCACACGAGCGCCACGCGATGGCCCCGCGCGGCGAGCGCCAGGGCCGCGTCCACGCGCGCGGCCTCGTGCCCCAGCCCCGTCGCATGGCGCGGCTTGTCGCCGATCGCGTCGGCGGCGATGTCGAGATAAAGATCGTAGCCGACGACGTGCTCGGCCGCGCGCAACGCCGCGTCGGCTTCGGGCGTGCGCCAGGCGGGCGCACCGGGGCCGATGCCGACCACGTCCAGATGGCCGCGCGCGCGGCCGATGGCGGCCGGGTCGAGTGGGGCGGCCGCGCGCGCGATCGCGCAGGTGGTCCGCGCGCCTTTTCGTTTGGGAACGACCAATGCGCCGCCCGGGCCCGCGGCCGTCAACGCCGCCGCCTCGGCCACCGACGGCGTGCCGACCTCCGCCCGCACGATTTCGGAGCCTTGCGTGACCCGCGTTTCGGCCGCGAGCGTGGCGGCGTCGAAGAAGCGCGCGGGTACACCCAACGTCGCGGCAAGGGCGAGGACCGCGACCTCGTCCGATTTGAGATCGAGCGACACGACGCACGCCACGGCGCGCGGGTCGAGTCCGGCTTCGGCGAGTGCTTCGCGCGCAAGGGCTTCGAGTTCGGCGGCGGGGGCGCCGCGCTCGGTGCCTACGCCCAAGGCGAGCAGCGGCGGGTGATAGACGAGGCCCGTCGGCGCGATCTTGTCGGTCGCATGGATCGTCACGCTCGCGTCGGGAGCTTGGGGAAGCCCCGCGAGCCAGGGCGCCTCGCCCGCGATCGCGACCTTGCCGCCCGCCAGCAAATGCGCCGCGACGGGCTTGATCGCCGTTTCGTCGGCGATGCGCCAGCCTGGCGGCGGTTCGTCGAGCGATACGCCGAAGGTCGCATCGCCCGCCGTCGTGATCGCGGGGGTCGTATCGAGCCGCGACGCCAGGGCGCGCGCCAGCGCGTTCGCGCCGCGATGGCCGCCGAGCAGCGGTACGACCGACTTGCCATCGGGCGAGACGGCGACGACGGGCGGTTCGTCGCGCTTTCCGGCGAGGACGGGCGCGAGCGCGCGGATGAGGATGCCGGCCGCGCAAATCCCCACGATGGCGCGGCCCGTGCCGAACAGCGCGCGCAGATGCGCGGCCGTATCCTGGAAAGCGACGTCCGGATCGGTCACGCGTCCGGCGAGACCGTGCACTTCCCCGTCCACGCGGCGCGCGAGATCGGCACCGGCTTGCGTCAGGCACACGAAAGCCGGGTTCAACGCCATGCGCGGCCCCTGCGATGGACGAGGACCAGCGAAAAATAGGGTGCCACGTCGAACGCCGCATCGCGCAGGGCGAGCAGTCTTTCGCCCGGCTGGCCCGCGCGTTCGACGTAAAGCGCGGCCTCGGTCAGTCCTGCGCTCCCCAGCAGCGCCTTCACCCGCGCGAAATGCCGGCCGAGTTTCAGGAAGACGAGCGAATCGTGCGCTTCGATCCGCCTGGATATCTCCTCGTCGTCGAGCGTCGCGGGAACGACCGCGAGCGAATCCCCGCGCGCGGCGACCGCGTGTCCGGCCAATGCGGCCGAGGCGGCGAAGGACGTCACGCCCGGAATCGCGACGACGCGATGGCGCGTCGCAAGACGCGCTTGAAGATACATGAACGAGCCGTAGAAGAGCGGATCACCCAGACACAGCAGAGCGACGTCGCGCCCCGCGTCGAGTTCGCGCGCCAGCGCCACCGCGCCCGCGTCGTAGGCGTCTTGGGCCGGATGCCGTTCGATATCGATGGGCAGTCGGATCGGCAATTCGATTTTACCCGGCGGCACGTGCGGATCGGCGATCATCCGCGCAAGCGAAGCGCCGGTTTCCGGCGCCGGAAAGGCCAGCACCGGGCATGCCGCGATCGTCTTGACCGCTTTGACCGTCAGCAGGTCGGGGTCGCCCGGTCCGACGCCGATTCCGTAAAGCGTGCCGCTCACGGCTTCACCGTGCGGTAGCACGTGACCTGCATCGACGGCCGCCAGCCGCGATAGGGTCCGACCTTCTCCGCGCGACCGACGGAAAGCCGCGCCGTTTCCCCGCCCCAGGTTTTGTGCAGATCGGCGAGTACGCTCTCGCCCTCCAACGTCACCGCGTTGGCGGCGAATACGCCGCCCGGCGCGAGTGCCGCCCAGCACGCAGCGATGGTCGCGGGGTTCGACAGGCCGCCGCCCAGGAAGACCGCGTCGGGGGCCGGCAGATCGGCCAACGCGCCCGGCGCTTCGCCGGTCACGATCGCGATTTCGGGCACGCCCAGCGCGCGCGCGTTGCGCGCGATCCGCGCGGCGCGTTCGGGGTCGCGCTCCACCGCGACGGCGCGGGCATGCGGGGCGGCGCGCATCCACTCGATGCCGACAGATCCGTTGCCCGCGCCGATGTCCCACAGTACGGCGCCCGGAAACGGCGCGAGATGCGCGAGGGTCAGCGCGCGGATCTCGCGTTTGGTCAATTGTCCGTCGTGTTCGAACGCCTCGTCGGGCAAGCCGCCCGCGCAGGTGGCCCACGCAGCACCGGGGGCCGCGCGGCAATCCACGGCGACGAGATTGAGTTCGTCGACCGGTCCGTGCGTCCACGCCTCGGCGGTGCCGTCCAGACGCCGCTCTGCCGGGCCGCCCATGCGCTCGAAAACCGACATCGCACTGGCCCCGAAGCCGCGTGCGGCAAGGAATGCCGCGATGGCCCCGGGCGAACTGCCGTCCGCCGACAGAATCAGAAGTTTGGCGCGCGGGTGCAGATGGCGCGCAAGCGTGTCGAGTTCGCGGCCATGGACCGAGACGAGCGCGCAACGCTCCATCGGCCAGCACAAGCGCGCCGCCGCCAGCGAAAACGCGCCGACATGGGGATGCACCTCGATTTCGGCGGGGCCGAACAGGCCGGCGAGCTTGGCGCCGACGCCGAACCACAGCGGTTCGCCGCTGGCCAGGACGGTGACCCGCCGCCCGCGCAGCCCCTCGATTTGGGCGAAGGATTCGTGGAACGGCTTGGCCCACACGATCCGTTCGGCGGCCGATCGCGGCACGAACGCCAGGTGCCGCTTTCCGCCGATCAAGAATTCGGCGTCGTCGATCCGCGCGCGGGCGGCGGGCGAGAGGCCCGCAAGCCCGTCTTCGCCGATTCCGACCAAGGCCAGCCAGCGCGTCATCGGCCGGCCTCCTCGGGGTTGCCCATCAACGCGTTGACGGCCGCCGCCGCCATGGCGCTGCCGCCACGCCGGCCCGGCAATGTGACGAAGGGCACGCCGATCTCGGCCCCGATCAACGCAGCCTTGGATTCGAGCGCGCCGACGAAGCCGACCGGAAAAGCCAGAATCGCGGCCGGCTTGGGCGCGCCCTCGGCGAGACGTTCGAGCAGCCGGAACAAGGCCGTCGGCGCGTTGCCGATGGCGACGACCGCACCCGCCAGCGATTCGCCCCACAGATCGACCGCGGCGGCCGCGCGCGTGGTCGCCAGCATCGCCGCGCGGGCGTGCGTATCGGGCGCGTCGATCGTGCAGACGACGGCGTTGCCCGCCGGCAGTCGCGCGCGCAGGACCCCGCTTGCGACCATCGCCGCGTCGCACAGAATCGGCCGGCCTTGGGCGAGCGCCGCCCGGCCTGCGACACCGGGCCCGCCGGCGAAGACCAGGGCTGCGGCAGCATCGACCATGCCGCACGCATGCGCGACGCGCAGCGCGATGTCGCCGTCCGCCGGCGCCAACCCCGCGAGATTTAGCTCGTCGCGCAGGATGGCGAAGGAACGGCGATAGATCTCGGCCGGGTCGCGGATCCAATCCATCGGGCTATTTGTGTTTGTGCGGATGATCGTGGTGGTGATGCCCGTGCCCGTGCCCGTGCCCGTGCCCGTGATGATGGCCATGCCCGTGATCGTGGCTATGGCCATGATCGCCGTCGGTGCCGATGCCGCGCACGTGCAAGTGATGGCCCGCTTGCACCGTGCCGACATCGGCCTCGTAGCCGACGATCTGCGTCCGGTACTTGCAGACCATGCAGTTCATCGCGTTCTTGCCCTGGTCGATCTCGGCCAGACGCTCGACGAAGGCGTCGAGCACGCGCGGATGGGCGTTCAGGTAATCGGCCTTCAGGAATTCGACGTCGGTGTTGAGGGCGGCGACTTCATCGGCCTGTTCGTAGATGCGTTTGACCAGGATGCCGTTGAACAGAAAATAGGGGAACACGACGATCCGGCGGAAGCCCAAGCGCACCGCGCGGGCGAGGCACGCGTTGGTGCGCGGATGCGCCACGCCCGAATAGGCGACGGTCGCCCAGCCGAAGCCCATGCCTTCCCACAGCATGCGCGCGATCTTGGCGACGTTCGAGTTCGCGTCCGGATCGTTGGTGCCCCGGCCCACGACGACCAACAGCGTCTCCTCGCGCGTCGCGGGACGCTTGGCTTGGGCCTCGGCCTCCTCGATGCGCTGCTTGGCCGCTTCGATCAGCTTGAGGTCGATGGCGAGATCCCGGCCGAACTCGACCTTGACGCCGGGGTTCTCGGACGCCCACGTGTTCAGCTCCCACGGCAAATCGTTTTTGACGTGCCCGGCGGCGAACAGCATCGCGGGCAAGGCCAGGATGCGCTTGGCGCCCTTGGCCTTCAGGTCGTCCAGACCTTCGCGGATGATCGGCCGCGCGAATTCCAGGAACCCGGAACCGACCGGCATGCCCGGAATGCGCGGCCGCAAAGCTTCGACCATCGCATCGAACTCGCGGATCGCGTCCAGGTCGCGGCTGCCGTGGCCGCAGATCATCACCGCCGTATCGTTCATTTGCCAGTCCCTTCCATTTGACCGAATCGCCGCGTCGATCCACTCTCACGCGGATGTTTCCCGCCCCGTCGCGCGTCGATCCTCTGCTGATTCTCGCGGTCGCGCTCGCCCTCGACGCCGTCGTCGGCGATTTGCGGCCGGTTTTCGCGCGGATCGGCCATCCGGTGCAATGGCTGGGAAGGCTGATCGCGGGGTTGGAGGCGAAGTTGAACCGCCCGCAGCGCACGCCCGGCGCCCGCCGTGCGCGGGGCGCGCTGACGGTGATGCTGGTCGCGGGGCTCGCCACGGCGGCGGGGTTCGCGTTGCTGATTTTCCTGCGCGGCCGCTGGTGGGGCTGGATGGCCGAGGCGTTCGTCGTCTGCGTGCTGGTCGCCCAACGTTCGCTCCACGATCACGTCCGCGCGGTCGCCGACGGGCTCGATAGGGGCGGGCTCGCCGGCGGGCGTGCGGCGGTCGCGCATATCGTCGGCCGCGATCCCGAAAGTCTCGACGCGCACGGCGTGGCGCGCGCGGGCGTGGAATCCCTCGCCGAGAATTTCTCCGACGCGGTCGTGGCGCCGTGCTTCTGGTACGCGGTGTTCGGATTGCCGGGCCTGTTCCTCTACAAGGCCGTCAACACGCTCGATTCGATGATCGCGCATCGGAACGACCGCTACCTCGATTTCGGGCGCTTCGCGGCCCGGCTCGATACGGCGATGAATTTCCTGCCCGCGCGGGCGTCGGCGCTGATCGTGGCGCTCGCCGCGTGCGTGGCGCCAGGGGCGGCCCCCCTCCAAGCCTTGCGCACCGCCTTTGCCGACGCGCGCAAACACCGTTCGGTCAACGCGGGCTGGCCCGAAGGCGCCTTCGCGGGCGCGCTGGGGCTCGCCCTGGCGGGGCCGCGGCGCTACGGCGCCGAGATTGTCGACGATCCGTGGATCGGGGCGGGCCGCGCGCGCGCCACGGTCGAGGACATGCGCCGCGCGTTGTGGCTTTTCGTGTGTGCGTGCCTCGTCAACGCGCTGATTTTCGCGGGTGCGGGCCTCGCGCGGATGTCGCTTTAGGTTCATCGCGCGAGCTCCAGCACGCGGTCGAGATCGATGGACCGCGCCAGATGCGCCGCGAGCCCGTCGAGCGCCGCCTCGACGCGCGATTCGAACGCAACGCCGCCCGCGCGGCCTTCGCGCACGCGCGCGAGGAAAGCCGCGCGGTAGGCGTCCGAGGCGAACAGCCCGTGCACATAGGATCCGAGCACGCGGCCATCGGCGCTGCGCGCGCCTTCGGCCGCGCCGTCGAGCGACAGCAGCGGCGCTTCGTTCGACCACGTTTCGCCCAAGTGGATCTCGTATCCGGCGATCGCCGCACCGGAGATCGCATCGCGCGCCGCCACCCGGCGCAGGGTCTTCCCGGGCGCCAGAACGGTCGCCGCGTCGAGCAAGCCCAGCCCCGGCGCGTCGCCCGCCGGACCTTCGTGACCGCCCGGATCGGCGATGGTGCGGCCGAGCATCTGGTAGCCGCCGCACAGGCCGACGATCCAACCGCCGCGCCGGCGATGGGCGGCGATGTCCACGTCCCAGCCTTCGCGCCGCAACGCGGCCAGATCGGCGAGCGTCGATTTCGAACCGGGCAGCAGCACGACGTCGCAATCCCCCGGCAGCGCTTGGCCGGGTTCGAGCAGGGCGAGATCGACGTCCGCCTCGGCCGCGAAGGGGTCGAGGTCGTCCGTATTCGCGATGCTCGGCAGCCGCGGCACCCGGATCCTGATGGCGCCCGCCGCGTTCGCGTGGCGCCGCTCGAGGCCGACGGAGTCCTCCGCCGGCAGATCGCGCGCGCGCGCGAAGAACGGGATCACACCCAAGCACGGCAGCGCGCGCGCCTCGATTTCGCGCACGCCGCCGTCGAACAGCGCGGGGTCGCCCCGGAATTTGTTGACGAGGCACGCGCGCAGCAGCGTGCGCTCCTCCGGTTCCAGCACGGCCAATGTCCCCACCAGGGCTGCGATCGCCCCGCCGCGCTCGATATCCGCGACGAGCACGACGGGCACGTTCTCGGCGCGCGCGAAGCCCATATTGGCGATGTCGCCGGCGCGCAGGTTGATCTCGGCGGGCGAGCCCGCGCCCTCCACCAGAACGAGATCGGCGCCGGCCGCCAGTCGCGCGTAGCTGTCGCGCACGGCCCCCAGCAATTCCGGCTTCAGCGCGTGGTAGTCGCGCGCCGTCGCCCGGCCGCGCACGCGGCCTTGGACGATCACCTGACTGCCGGTTTCGCTTTCGGGCTTCAGCAGGACGGGGTTCATGTGCACCGAACTCGCCGCGCGCGCGGCGCGGGCCTGCAGGGCTTGGGCCCGGCCGATCTCGCCGCCGTCGTCGGCGACGGCGGCGTTGTTGGACATGTTCTGCGGCTTGAACGGCGCCACACGAAGGCCGCGGTCGGCGAAGGCGCGCGCGAGACCCGCGACGATCAGCGATTTGCCGACGTCCGATCCCGTGCCTTGGAACATGAGCGCGCGTGCCGGCATTCTCAGAACTCGACGCCCTTCTGGGCTTTTACGCCGTCGCGGAAAGGATGTTTGACCAGCGTCATTTCGGTGACGAGATCGGCCATCTCGATCAATTCCGCCGCCGCGTTGCGCCCCGTCGCCACGACGTGCTGCATCGCCGGGCGCGCGGAGATCGCGTCGAGCACGGGGCCCAGCGGGATCTGCTCGTAGCGCAGCGCGATGTTGATTTCGTCCAGGATCACCATCGCATAGGCCGGATCGGCCAGCATCCGCGCGGACTCGGCCCACGCGCGCGCGGCCGCCGCTTCGTCGCGCGCGCGGTCTTGCGTCTCCCACGTGAAGCCTTCGCCCAGCGTTTTGATCTCGCAAAGTTCGGGGAAGCGCGCGAGGAACCGGGCCTCGCCGGTGTCCCAAGCGCCCTTCACGAATTGCACGATCCCGACCCTCAGTCCGTGGCCCAGGCAGCGCATCGCCATCCCGAAGGCGGAGGAGGACTTGCCCTTTCCCTTGCCGGTATGGACGATCAGCAGGCCCTTCTCGCCGCTTTTGCCGGCCATCATGCGCGCGCGCGCGGCCTTGATGCGGCGCATCTTTTCGGCGTGGGCGTCGTCGGTCATGCGCGGAACCTTTCGAGCAAAGCGGGCGTATCGTTGGCCCCGGGTCGCCACAAGCCGCGCTCGCGCGCTTCGGCGAAGCGCGCGGCCATCTCGCGCAGAGCGGGCGCGTTGACCCGCTCGACGAAGCCGCGCGTTTCGGGATCGCGCAGATAGGCGTCGAACAGCGCGTCGAAATGCCGGTCGGCGACGGCGTCGGTCGTCGCGGCGAAGGCGAACAGATAGTCGACCGTGGCGGCCATCTCGAAGGCGCCTTTGTAGCCGTGGCGCTTGCAGCCTTCGATCCATTTGGGGTTGGCGGCGCGCGCGCGCACGATCAGGGCGATCTCCTCGGCCAGCGTGCGGATCTTGGGCGCTTCGGGGCGCGCGTGGTCGTTGTGGTAGATCGCCGGCGCTTTGCCGCGCGCGCGCGCGACCGCGGCCGCAAGCCCGCCTTCGAATTGATAGTAATCGTCCGAGTCGAGCAGATCGTGCTCGCGGTTGTCCTGGTTGTGCAGCACGGCTTCGATCCGCGCGAGGCGCCGTTCGAACGCGGCGTGCGCGGGCGCGCCTTCGCCGCCGGCGCGATAGGCGAAGCCGCCCCAGCGCAGATAGGCTTCGGCCAAGTCGTCGCGCGTTTTCCAGCCGCCTTCGTCGATGAACGCCTGCAAGCCCGCGCCGTAGGCGCCGGGCTGGGAACCGAACACGCGGGCCGCGTCGCCTTCCTCGCGCGCGCGCGCGGCGAGCGGATTGAGATGCGCGGGCTCGTCCAGGTCGGCGACCGCGCGCGCGGCCGAATCGAACAGATCGATCAGCGTGGCGAAGGCATCGCGGAAGAAGCCCGAAACGCGCAACGTCACGTCCACGCGCGGCCGGTCGAGCAGGTCCAGGGACAGGATCTCGAACCCCGTCACGCGCAGGCTCGCCGGATCCCAGGTCGGCTTGACGCCCATCAAGGCCAAAGCTTGGGCGATGTCGTCCCCGCCCGTACGCATGTTGGATGTGCCCCAGGCCGAAAGCGCCACCGCGCGCGGCCAATCGCCGTGTTCTTGGGTGTGCCGTTCGAGGAGAAGTCCCGCCGATTTCCAGCCGAGCGCCCAAGCCGACGGCGTGGGCACCGCGCGGGTATCGACCGAATAGAAGTTGCGCCCGGTCGGCAGCACGTCCGGCCGGCCGCGCGAGGGCGCGCCGGAAGGGCCGGGTGCCACGCGCCGTCCGTCGAGCGCGGCGAGCAAGGCGGCGATTTCGGCGGTGCCGCTGGCATCGAGGCGCGGGGCGAGTTCCGCGCCGATCCATTCGGCGACGGCGGCGCTCGCGGGGCCGGGCGCCGCACCGCCTGCGGCCAGTGCCACGGCGGCGTCCTCCAACGCATCCGGACGGTCGGGATCGCGGCCCAAATCGCGCGCGAGCGCGCCATGCAGCGATTCGTCGCGGGCGCCCGCGCCGGGCCGGGGGGCCCGCGCGATCGCGGCCAACGTATCGGCGCGCGCGCGGCCTTGGGGCGAAGCGCCGAAGATATGCAACCCGTCGCGGATCTGATGGTCCTTGAGTTCGCACAGCGCCGCGTCGAGCTTCGGCAAGGCGGCGTCGAGCGTGTCGGCGGGATCGAGCCCGCATTCGGCCGCGATACCGCTGCGCCGGGCAAGGTCGAGGATTTCCGCGCCCAGCGGTTTCAGCCGCCGCGGATCGAGGCGCCGGGCCTCGTCGTATTCGTCGATCAGGCGTTCGAGGGCCGCTTGCGGGCCATAGGCGCCCGCGCGCGTCAACGGCGGGGTCAGATGATCGACGACGACCGCCGATATCCGCCGCTTGGCTTGCGTGCCTTCGCCGGGGTCGTTGACGATGAAGGGATAGACCGCCGGCAGGGGGCCGAGCGCCGCCTCGGGGAAGCACGAACTCGACAGCGCCAGCCCTTTGCCCGGCAGCCATTCGAGATTGCCGTGCTTGCCCACGAAAACCGCGGCATGCCGGCCGCGCAACCACGCGTGAAACGCGAGATAGCCGTGCGGCGGCACGAGGGCGGGGTCGTGATAGCTCGCCTTCGGATCGATTTCGTAGCCGCGCGCGGGTTGGATCGCGACGGCGACATGCCCGAATTCGTGGACCGGCAGCACGAACGCGCCGTCGGCGTAACGCGGGTCGGCTTCGGGCGGCCCCCAGCGCGCATCCACCGCCGCGCGCACGCCCGGGGGCAAGCCCGCCAGGAACGCGGTATACGCCTCGAGCGGCAACTTCACCCCGCCCGCCGCAGTTTTCTTGAGGTTGGTGGGCCCCGCCATCAGCCGCGCCATCAACGCCTCGGACGTTGCGGGCGCGTTCGCGACGCGATAGCCCGCGCCGGCCAGCGCGCGCAGGATCGCAAGCGTCGATGCGGGCGTATCGAGCCCCACGCCGTTGGCCAGACGCCCGTCCTTGCCCGGATAGTTGGCGAGCACCAAGGCGATCTTCCGCGCCGCGGGCCGCGTACGGCGCAAACGTACCCATGCGGCGGCCAGATCCGCGACGAACGCGCAGCGATCGCCGTCGGCCTCGAAGCCGACGAGTTCGGCTTCGGTCGCTTCGTCGCGGCCCAGCGGTCCCTTGAACCCGATCGCGCGCGTGAAGATGCGGCCGTCGAGCTCGGGCAACGCCACGTTCATGGCGACGTCGCGCGGCCCCAAACCGCGCGCGCCCGCCGACCATCCGGCGCGCGTCTCGGCCGCGAGCACGGCCTGCAGCACCGGCGCGTCCAGCGCGGCGAGCGG
>JADCGK010000141.1 GCA_020249045.1 Azospirillum sp.
CATTCGCCTGGTGGATGGCCGAACGCCGGCCCGATCTGATCGCCGGAATCGTGGGCTTGGCGCCCGGCCCGCCCGCCAACCTCCAGCGCGACTTGCCCGACGACCCCGCCGCGATCGCCGGACTTCGCGCCGACGCGGCCGCCGGCCATCCCGTCCACTCGCCGGAGGACCGCGCCGTACGCTTCGATGCCGGCTTCGCGGCAGCGTATTGGGCCAACGCGCCGCGCTTTCCGAAAGCGGCGTTCGAGCGTTATCGGCGCGGGATCGTGCCGGAAAGCGCGCGCATCCTGAACGAACGCTTCAATATCGGCGGGCGCGGCTTGAAGCTCGACGATCCCGCGAACCTGGCGTGCACGCCGATCTTGATCGTCACCGGCGAACACGACCCGCGCCATCCGCGCGCGGTCGACGAGGCGACCGCACGCTATCTCGGCGCCGAATTCGTCTGGCTGCCGGATTGCGGCGTCGCAGGCAACGGACATCTGCTGATGATCGAGGACAACAGCGCGCAACTGGCGGCACTCGCACTCGCTTGGCTCGACGCCAAGGGGCTGTGAGCACGGCCGCCGAAACGGGGGAAAGGAAACCAACATGAGGATCGGAAGAATCGCGGGCGCGGTTTTGGGCGCCCTTCTGCCCGTCGCGGCGGCGGCGCAAGTCAGCGGCGACGTCGTCAAACTCGGCGTACTGACCGACATGGTTGGCGTCACGGCCGACATCACCGGACGCGGATCGCTCGCCGCAGCCCAAATGGCCGTGCGCGACGCCGGCGGCAGCGTGCTCGGCAAACCGGTCCAAGTCATCTCGGCCGATCACCAGCATCGCGCGGACATCGGCCAGTCGATCGCCCGCCGTTGGTTCGACGTCGAAGGCGTGGACGCGATCTTCGACGTGCCCAATTCCGGGGTTGCGCTGGCGGTGCAAAGCCTCGCGCGAGAGAAGCAGCGCATCGTCGTCTATTCGGGCGCCGGCACGACCGCGCTGACGAACGAGCAATGCTCGCCCTATGGGTTCCATTGGACGTTCGACACCTTCGCGTTGTCGCGCGGCACGGCCGCCGCGGTCGTCGCCGCGGGCGGCGACAGTTGGTTCATCATCGCCGCCGACTACGCGTTCGGCCACCAGTTGCAGGCCGATACGACCGACGTCGTTACCGCCGCGGGCGGCCGGATCGCGGGCGCCATCCGCCACCCGCTGAACGCGCCAGACTTCTCGTCCTATCTGCTGCGCGCGCAAAGCTCGCGCGCCAAGATCGTGGCGCTCGCCAACGCGGGCGGCGACACGACCAACGCGATGAAGCAGGCGGGCGAATTCGGACTCGCACGCGGCGGCCAAAACCTGGCCGCGATGCTGTTCTTCCTGCAGGACGTTCACGCGCTGGGCTTGCCCGTCGCCCAAGGCACCTATCTGACGACAGCGTCCTATTGGGCTATCAACGACGCCACGCGCGCATGGTCGCGCGAATTTCTGGCGCAAACCGGCATGATGCCCTCGATGATCCATGCGGGCGTCTACGGATCGGTCAGGCACTATCTGAAGGCGGTCGCGCGCGCGGGCACCGACGACGCCGACAAGGTCGCGGCCGCGATGCGTGAAATTCCGATCGAGGACATCTTTTCGCAGAACGCGCGCATCCGCCCCGACGGCCGCGTGACGCGCACGATGTACCTCGCCCGGGTCAAAACGCCCGCCGAATCGAAAGGGCCGTGGGATTATTTCGAGATCGTACGGACGATCCCGCCCGAGGAAACCGTGTGGCCGCTGTCGGCCAGCAAGTGCCCGCTGGTCGCCCGCTAAGCGTTTCCAGTCGGGGGACGGGATCGGCGACGGGAATTCCGTCCCCCTTGCGCCGCGGCGGGAGGATACTTTAGACTTAAAGTATCGACTCTCCCCCGAGGGCTTCTCGCCGTGCCGAGACATGACGCCGCCGTCGAGACCGATCCCAACCGCCCGCTCGCCGGGCGGCATGCGTTGGTCACCGGCGCATCGCGCGGCATCGGGGCGGCGATCGCGCGAAAGCTGCGAAGCCAGGGCGCGCGACTGACGCTGATCGCGCGCGACGCCAAGGCCCTAGCCCCTCTCGCCGCCGAACTCGACGCCGAGGCGCTGGCCTGCGACGTGACGGACGCGACCGCGTTGGGCCAAGCGTTCGCGACCGCCGCTGGGCACCAGCACGTCGATATCCTCGTCAACAACGCGGGCAACGCCGAAACCGCCCCCTTCGCGCGCACCGATCCCGCGCTGTGGGCGCGGATGCTCGACCTCAATCTGACCGCCGCCTACACCGCCTGTCGCCTCGCCCTGCCGGCGATGGTCGAGGACGGCTGGGGCCGCATCGTCAACGTCGCGTCGACCGCCGGGCTCAAGGGCTATCCTTACGTTTCCGCCTATGTGGCGGCCAAACACGGGCTGGTCGGCCTGACCCGCGCGCTGGCGCTGGAGTTCGCCAAAACCGGCGTGACCGTCAACGCGGTGTGTCCCGGCTACACCGACACGCCGATGCTCGAGACCTCGATCGCCCGGGTGGCGGCCAAAACCGCCAAGACGCCCGACGCGATCAAAGCCGGCTTCGCCGCCGCGAACCCGTCTGGCCGCCTGATCCGTCCCGACGAAGTGGCCGCGTGCGTCGCGTGGCTCGCGCATGGCGACGCGGCGAGCGTGACGGGTGCGGCCATTCCCATCGCGGGCGGAGAGATCTGATGGATCGCGAACGCGGACACGAGGATTCCGGGCATCTGCAACTGCGCGCGTGGCTGCGGTTGCTGACTTGCGCCAATCTGATCGAGGCGCGGGTGCGCAACGGCTTGCGCGAGACCTGGAACATCACCCTGCCCCGCTTCGACGTGCTCTCGCAGCTCCACCGCGCCGGCGAGGACGGCCTGACGATGGGCGAATTGTCCCGAGCGATGATGGTGTCGGCGGGCAACGTCACCGGGCTGATCGACGCGCTGGCGGGCGAAGGCCTCGTCAAGCGCGCGACCTCGGCCGCCGATCGCCGCCAGTCGCGCGTGCGCCTCAGCCCAACGGGCCGCAAGGAATTCGAAGCCATGCTGCCCGAACACGAGCGCTGGATCGACGAGGCCTTCGCGAGCCTCGATCCGGCGGACCTCAAGCGACTTCTGGACCTGCTCGCCAAACTGAAGCGTTCGGCCGGTGCCGCGCGCAACGCCAAGAAAGCCGCCGCATGACGCTGACCCGTTACGACGCCGCGCGTTTCGCGCCCAAGCATTTCGGCTGGTCCGTCGACGGCAAGGTCGCGCATGTCGTTTTGAACAGGCCGGAGAAGAAGAATCCGCTCACCTTCGAAAGCTACGCCGAGTTGCGCGACCTGTTCCGCGATCTGGCCTACGTCGACACGGTCAAGGCGGTCGTGATTTCGGGGGCGGGCGGCAATTTCTGCTCGGGCGGGGACGTGCACGAGATCATCGGGCCCCTCGTCGGCATGGAGATGCCCGACCTGCTGCGCTTCACGCGCATGACCGGCGATCTGGTCAAGGCGATCCGCGCCTGCCCCCAAACGGTCGTCGCGGCGATAGACGGCGTCTGCGCGGGTGCTGGTGCCGCCATCGCCATGGCGGCCGATCTGCGCGTCGGCACGCCCAACGCGAAGGTCGCGTATCTTTTCACGCGCGTGGGACTTGCGGGCTGCGACATGGGGGCCTGCGCGATCCTGCCGCGCATCATCGGCCAGGGCCGGGCGGCCGAGTTGCTGTTCACCGGCCGCTCGATGTCCGCCGACGAGGGCGAGCGCTGGGGCTTCTTCAGCCGGCTGGTGCCCGCCGCCGAATTGGAGGCTGCGGCCGCGAAATGGGCGGCCGATCTCGCCGCGGGCCCCACGTTCGCCCATGCGATGACCAAACGCGCGCTCGATCACGAATGGACCATGTCGATCGATCAAGCCATCGAGGCGGAGGCCCAAGCCCAGGCGATCTGCATGGACACGAGGGATTTCGAGCGCGCCTATCGCGCGTTCGTGGCCAAGCAAAAGCCGGTCTTCGAGGGCAATTGATGGGCGACCGGAGCTTCCTGACCTGGCCGTTTTTCGAGGCGCGCCACCGCGCCCTGGCGGAGAAGCTTTCCGCGTTCGCGGCCGAGCGGGTGGAACCCCTCGCCCACGACGAGACCGACCCCGACGGCCTGACGCGAACCTTCGCGACGTTGCTCGCGCGCGCGGGCCATCTCGACTGGGCGGTGCCCGACGGCGCGCACGACGTCCGCGCGCTTTGCCTCGCGCGCGAAACGCTCGCCTATCGATCCGGATTGGCGGATTTCGCCTTCGCGATGCAAGGTCTGGGCACCGGCCCGATCGTGCTGTTCGGCACCGACGCGCAAAAGGCGAAATGGCTGGGCCCCGTGCGGAACGGCGCCGCACTCGGCGCGTTCGCATTGTCCGAACCCGAAGGCGGATCGGACGTCGCGGCGATGCGCATGACGGCCGTGCGCGACGGCGACTTCTGGCGCCTGGACGGACGCAAAACTTGGATCTCGAACGGCGGCATCGCGGGTCAATACGTCGTCTTCGCGCGTACCGGCGAAGCGCCGGGGGCGAAGGGGCTGTCGGCCTTCGTCGTGCCCGCGCAAGCGCCCGGATTGACGATCGAGGCCCGCATCGCGGTTTCCGCCCCCCATCCGCTCGCCACGCTCAAATTCGAAGATTGCCGCGTCGGTGCGGATGCGCTGCTCGGCAAGCCGGGCGACGGGTTCAAGATCGCCATGTCGACGCTCGACGTGTTCCGCTCGACCGTGGGGGCGGCCGCTCTGGGCTTCGCGCGCCGCGCGCTCGACGAAGCGGTCGCTTTCTCCAAGTCGCGCGAAACCTTCGGCGCGAAGCTCGCCGACATGCAGCTGACCCAAGCCGCGTTGGCAGAGGCCGCGACGGACATCGACGCCGCCGCCTTGCTGGTCTATCGCGCCGCGTGGGCGAAGGATACGGGTGCCGCGCGCGTCACGCGCGAGGCGTCGATGGCGAAGTTCTTCGCGACCGAGATGGCCCAACGCGTCGTCGACCGCGCCGTCCAGATCCACGGCGGCCAGGGTGTGGTCGCGGGTGCCGTCGTCGAACGGCTTTATCGCGAAGTGCGCGCGCTGCGCATCTACGAAGGTGCGACCGAGATCCAGAAACTCGTCATCGCCGGCCAGGTGCTCGGATCATGAAACTCCTCGAACCCGTCAAGATCGGCACGGCCACGGCGCCCAACCGCGTCGCCGTGCCCGCGATGGTCACGCGCCTGTCGGGCGAAGACGGCTTCGTGAACCAAGGCATCGTCGACCGCTACGTGCGCTACGCCCGGGGCCATGTCGGATTGATCGTCGTCGAGGCGACTGCGATCCACGAGAGCAAGTCCGGCCCCCTGCTGCGCTTGAGCCGCGACGACTTCGTGCCCGGCCATCGCGAGCTGGTGGCGCGCGTCAAGGACGCGGGCCCTTCGATGATCGTGCCGCAGATCATCCACTTCATGAAGGTCGCGCGCTCCGGGTGGCGCCAGACCCTCGATATGCTCTCGCCCGAGGAGATAGACCGCATCGTCGCCGATTTCGGCGCCGCCGCCGCGCGGGCGCGCGAAGCCGGTTACGACGGCGTCGAGCTTCATTCCGCGCACGCCTACACGCTGTCCTCGTTCCTTTCGCGCCGCAATCCGCGCCGCGACGACTACGACGGCCGCACCCTGGAAGGCCGCTTGCGCATGTTTGGACGCGTGATGGCGGAAGTCCGCCGCCAAGTCGGCGGGGATTGGCCGGTCGGCGTGCGCTTCCTCGCCGAGGAGGCGATCAAGGACGGCTACGCGCTGCCCGACTCCCAACGCATCGCGCTGCGCATGGCGCAGTTGGGCGTCGACTACATCTCGCTGTCGGTCGGCGGAAAATTCGAAGACGCCGTGCACAAGCCGGGCGAGGCGCTCTACCCCTACACCGGCTATTCGGGCGACCGCTGCATGCCCGGCGATCAGTATCCGCCGCTGCCCCACGCGCATCTCGCCGCCGGCATCAAGGCGTACGTCAACGCGCACGGCTTCGACGTGCCGGTGATTTCGGTCGGCAAGATCAGCGATCCCGCCGACGCCGAAAGGCTGCTGGCCGAGGGCAAGGCCGACATGATCGGCATGGCCCGCCAGTTGCTCGCCGATCCCGATTGGGTGCGCAAGGTGGCCGGCAAGCGCGAAGCGTCGATCGTGCGCTGCATCTACTGCAACGTGTGCAAGCAGCTCGACGAGAATTTCGAGCTCGTCTCGTGCTTCTTGTGGCCCAAGGGCGCCGAGCAGGCCCCGCCGGAGGACACGACCGGCGAAGCACCGCGCTGGCCCGAGGGCGGCGCGGGTCTGACGGTCGCCGTCGAGAAGGGCGTGGTGAAACTCGCATGGAAGCGCGCACTCGGCGCGCCGACCGGCTACGACGTGTTCCGCGCCGAAGCGGGCGGGGAGACACGCATCGTCGAGGCGGTGAAGGGGGCCAAGTTCGCCGACCGCCTGGCGCTCGGCGGGCTCGCCTACACCTATTACGTGCGCGCCTACGACGCCGCCGGCCGGCCCTCCGCGCCCTCCGAAACGATCCGCGTCGAACTTCCGATCCCCGCTTATGGGGAGGTGCAGCATGCCTGAACGCGTTCAAGCCTTCTCCGCCCACGTCGACACGTTCGCGCGCGACCGGCTGCCGCCCGCGGCCGACTGGCCGCAGATGTTCTTCGCGCTGCCGGAGCTCTACTACCCGCCGCGCATCAACGCGGCCGTCGAACTTCTCGACCGGGCGGTCGCGCGCGGCTGGGGATTGCGGCCCTGCTTGCGCTTCGGCAGGGAAATCTGGACCTACGCCGATCTGCTGGCGAAGGCCAACCGCATCGCGCGCGTCCTGGTCGAGGATATGGGCCTGAAGCCCGGCAACCGCGTGCTGCTGCGCGCGGCCAACAACCCGACGATGGTCGCGTGCTGGTTCGCGGTGTTGAAGGCGGGCGGAATCGCGGTCGCGACGATGCCGCTGTTGCGCGCGAAGGAACTGACCTACATTCTCGAGAAAGCGCAAGTGGGTCTAGCGTTGTGCGACGCGCGTTTGGCCGAAGAGATGGTCAAAGCCAAGGACGCCGCACCGGTTTGCCGCGACGTCCTGTGCTTCAACACCGACGCGCCCGGCGGGCTCGAATCCCGCATGGCCGCGAAGGCGCCGACCTTCGACAATTGCGCGACCGCCGCGACCGACGTGGCGCTCATCGCATTCACCTCGGGCACGACCGGGAACGCCAAAGGCACGATGCACTTCCATCGCGACGTGCTGGCGATTTGCGACGCCTTCCCGCACTACATCCTGGAACCGACGTCCGACGACATCTTCACGGGCTCGCCGCCGCTCGCCTTCACCTTCGGTCTCGGCGGTCTTGTGACCTTCCCGATGCGCGTCGGGGCATCCACCGTGCTTGCCGAGAAGGCCGCGCCGGAGTTGCTGCCCCAGATCGTCCAGGATCACAAAGCGACGATCCTGTTCACCGCACCCACCGCCTATCGCGCGATGGCCGACAACGCGCCGCGCGCGGCGTTCGCCAGCCTGCGCAAGGGCGTTTCGGCGGGCGAACATCTGCCGCTCGCCACGTTCGAAGCCTGGCGGCGCTTCTCGGGCCTCAAACTTTACGACGGCTTGGGCGCCACGGAGATGCTGCACATCTTCGTCTCGGCGCGGCAGGAGGACATCGTGCCCGGCGCCACCGGCAAGGCGATCCCCGGCTATGCCGCGTGCATCCTCGACGACGACGGCAACGTGCTGCCGCCGGGCGAGGTCGGGCGGCTCGCGATCCGCGGGGCCACCGGCTGCCGCTATCTCGACGATCCCGCGCGCCAACGCGCCTACGTCCAGAACGGCTGGAACCTTACCGGCGATGCCTATCGCATGGATGAAAACGGCTACTTCTGGTACCAGGCGCGAACCGACGACATGATCGTGACGGCCGGCTACAACGTCTCCGGTCCCGAGGTCGAGGGCGTGCTGCTCGAACACGCCAAGGTCAAGGAGTGCGCCGTCGTCGGCGCGCCCGACGCCGAACGCGGCACGATCGTCAAAGCCTACGTCGTCCTGCGCGATGCCGCCGACGCCACGCCCGAAACGCTGAAGGCGCTGCAGGATCATGTGAAGGCGACGATCGCGCCCTATAAATACCCCCGCGCGCTGGAATTCGTGGACGCCTTGCCGCGCACCGAAACCGGCAAAGTGCAGCGATTCAAATTGCGCCAGCAAGCCGCCGCCGGCGGCTGAAACGGGTTGCCAGCCGGAACGCGAACCGACACTATTTCCGTCACGCGACGAAAAACAGGGAGCATAAAAGATGAAGCGCAGAACCCTCCTCGCCGGCCTCGCCGGCGCCTCCGCCCTGCCGATGCTGGGCGCACCCGCGATCGGCCAAGCCGCCGGGGTGAAGATCGGCCTCATCACCACCCAGTCGGGTCCGAACGCGGGTCTGGGCCGCGAGATGGTCGACGGGTTCAATCTCGGCCTGCGCCATGCCGGCGGCCGTTTGGGCGGCGCTGCGACCGAACTCGTCTTGGGCGACGACCAGTTCCGCCCCGACGCGGGCAAGGCGCTCGCCGAACGCATGGTCCAGCGCGACCGCGTGGACATCGTCACCGGCGTGATCTTCTCCAACATCATGCTCGCCATGGCCGACACCGTGCTGCGCGACCGCCGTGGCGTGTTCTTCATCAATTCGAACGCCGGCCCGTCCGAGCTCGCGGGCAAGGATTGCCACCCCAACTTCTTCTCGGTGTCCTGGCAGAACGACAACACGCACGAGGCGATGGGTCAGCACATGACCAACGCCAACATCCGCCGCGTGTATCTGATGACGCCGAACTACCCCGCGGGCCGCGACGCGCTCGCCGGCTTCAAGCGCTTCTTCAAGGGCGAGATCGCGGGCGAGGTCTACACCCAGCTGGGCCAGACCGACTACGCCGCCGAACTCGCCGCGTTGCGCGCCGCACGCCCCGATGCGACCTACATCTTCTATCCCGGCGGCATGGGCGTCGCCTATATCCGCCAGTACGGCCAGCTCGGGCTCATGCAGTCGATCCCGCTGTTCGCGCCGTCGTTCTCCGCCGACCAGACCATCCTGCCCGGCGTGGGCGAGGCGGCGATCGGAATGTTCTCGTCGACGTTCTGGTCGGAAAGCCTCGGCAACCCGCAGAACGAGCGTTTCGTGCGCGACTTCGAAGCGTCCTACAACCGCATCCCCAGCCCCTACGCCGCGCAGAGCTACGATACGGCGATGCTGATCGATTCCGCGCTCAAGGCGACCAACGGGTCGATCGCCGACAAGAACGCCTTCCGCAACGCCGTGCGGGCGGCGAACTTCAATTCGGTGCGCGGCCCGTTCAAGTTCAACGCCAACCACTTCCCGATCCAGAACTACTACCTGACCCAGATCGGGCGCGACGAGCGCGGCCGCCTCGTCAACCAGATGCGCGGCGTCATCTTCTCGGCGCATGGCGACGCCTACGCCGCGCAGTGCCGCATGCGCAACGCCTGACGGACGGGGCCCCCGCCCCCGCGCGGGGGCCCTTCCTTCCCCCCATCCCGTGACGGCGCTTCTTTTCCTCGAGCAGACCCTCAACGGTCTGCAGCTTGGCGTGACCTTGTTCCTGATGGCCGCGGGCCTGACGCTCGTCTTCGGCATCATGAACATGGTCAACCTCGCGCATGGCTCGCTCTACATGATGGGCGCGTTCTTCGCCGCGACCTTCGTGGGCTGGACGGGTTCGTTCTTCCTCGCGTTGCCGCTGGCCGTCGCGGCCACCTTCGTGCTCGGCCTGGCGGTCGAGACCCTCGCGCTGCGCACGCTCTACGGCCGCGACCATCTCGACCAAGTCCTCGCGACCTTCGGCCTGATCCTGTTCTTCAACGAACTCGTCAAGATCGTCTGGGGTCCGGTGTCGATCTTCATGGACGTGCCCAAGGCGCTTTCGGGCCGGGTGGAGTTGATTCCTGGCGCACCGTATCCGGTCTATCGTCTCGCCGTGCTGGCGGTGGGGCTTGCGGTCGCCGCCGGGCTTTGGTGGCTGATCGCGCGCACGCGCACGGGCATGCTGATCCGCGCGGGCGCATCGAACCGCGAGATGGTCGGCGCGCTTGGCGTGGACATCAAGCGGCTCTACACGCTGGTCTTCGCGCTCGGGGCCGCGCTCGCGGCGCTCGCCGGCGTGATGGCGGGCCCGATCTACGTCGTCGAAATCGGCATGGGCGATTCGATGCTGATCAAGACCTTCGTCGTCATCGTCATCGGGGGAATCGGATCGATCCGCGGCGCCTTCGTGGCCGCATTGATCGTTGGCACGGTCGACACCTTCGGCCGCGTGCTGCCCGCGCAGTTCGGTTTGCCCGCCGCGATCGCGGAAATGGCGATCTACATCCTCATGGCCGCCGTGCTGTTCTGGAAGCCGGCGGGTCTGTTCGGGGGGCGCGCATGAGCGGCCTCGACAAACGCACGTGGTTCGTTCTCGTCCTGCTCGCCGGACTCGCGGTCCTGCCGCTGATCGCGACGGCGACGGGCAACGAGTTCCAGATCGGTCAATTCCGCCGCATCCTGATTTTCGCGATCGCGGCGGTCAGCCTCGATCTCATCCTCGGCTATGGCGGCATGGTGAGTCTGGGCCACGCCGCGTTCTTCGGGGTGGGCGCTTACGTCGTTGCGATCCTCAATTGGCACGCGGACCGCGAAGTGCCGCTGTTCGGGATGATGCTGGGCACGCAAAACGTGCTGGCGACGTGGACGGCGGCGGTCGTCGTTTCCGCCGGACTGGCGTTCCTCATCGGCCTCGTCAGCCTGCGCACGACCGGCATCTTCTTCATCATGATCACGCTGGCCTTCGCGCAGATGGTCTATTTCTTCTTCGTGTCCTTGCGCGCCTACGGCGGGGACGACGGGCTTCGCTTCCCGGGCGACACCGTCGTGCTCGGTGTGATCGACACCGAAAACGACACGGCGTTCTACTATCTCGTCCTTGGCGTCCTGTGCGCGACGCTCTATCTGTGCCGCCGCCTCGTCAATTCGCGTTTCGGCATGGTCGTGCAAGGCTGCCGGGAGAACGAGCGGCGCATGCGCGCGCTCGGCTATCCGACCTACCTGTACAAACTCGCCGCCTTCACGCTGGCCGGCGGCATCGCGGGCTTGGCCGGCGCCCTGTTCGCCGCGCATGAAAGCTACATCAGCCCGTCGATCATGCATTGGACGCGCTCGGGCGATCTGATCGTGATGGTCGTATTGGGCGGCATGGGCACGCTGATCGGGCCGGTCGCCGGCGCTGTGGCGTTTCTGTTCCTGGAGAAGACGCTGCCCGACTACACCGAGCATTGGATGATCGTGTTCGGTCCCATCCTGCTGCTGGTCGTGCTGTTCGCGCGGCGCGGGATTTTCGGCTGGTTCCTGCCGCCGGAGGAGCGCGACCGTCATGGCCACTGACGCGCTGCTTTCGGTCAAGGGGCTGGTCAAGAAGTTCGGCGGCCTGACCGCGACGGACGGGGTCGATCTCGACGTGGCCGAAGGCGAAATCCACGCGATCATCGGCCCCAACGGAGCCGGCAAGACGACGCTGATCGCCCAACTCGCCGGCGAACTTGCCCCCAACGCGGGCACGATCGCCTTCGCCGGCCGCGACGTGACGGCGATGCCGGTCTACGACCGCGCGCGCCGGGGCATCGCGCGGTCCTACCAGATCACGCAGGTCTTCAAGGGGTTCACGGCGCTCGACAACGTGGCGATGGCGGTTCAAGCGCAGGCCGGGCACTCGTTCCGCTTCTGGCGCCCGGCGCGCGACGACCGGGAATTGCGCGAACCCGCGCGCGCGATCCTGGCGCGCGTCGGTCTGGATGCGCGCGCCGACGTTCCGGCGGCGGCACTGGCCCACGGCGAACAGCGCCAACTCGAAATCGCCATGGCGCTCGCCACGCAGCCGCGCCTGTTGCTGCTCGACGAACCGATGGCGGGCATGGGCAAAGAGGAGTCCGAGCGCATGACGCGCCTTCTCGCCAAGCTCAAGGGCGAGGAGACGATTTTGCTGATCGAGCACGACATGGACGTCGTCTTTGCGCTGGCCGACCGGATCACGGTGCTGGTCTACGGCCGCGCGATCGCGACCGGAACCCCCGACGCGATCCGCGCGAACGCGGACGTGCGCGCGGCCTATCTGGGCGACGGCGATGCTTGAGGTCGAGAACCTCGAAACCGCCTACGGCGCCAGCCAAGTGCTGTTCGGCGTGGGCTTCGACGTGCGCGCGGGCGAGGTCGTCACGCTGCTCGGCCGCAACGGGATGGGCAAGACGACGACCGTGCGCACGATCATGGGCCTTGCCAAACCGAAGGCGGGGCGCGTGCGTTTCGACGGGGCGGAGGTTTCGGGCCTGCCCGCCTATCGCGTCGCCCAAGCCGGGATCGGCTTGGTGCCGGAGGGACGGCAAATTTTCCCGAACCTGACGGTGCGCGAGAATCTGGTCGCCACGGCGCGCGGCACCGGCTGGACGCTGGAGCGGGTCTACGGGTTCTTTCCGCGCCTTGCCGAACGGCAAAACAACATGGGCAATCAGCTTTCGGGCGGCGAACAGCAAATGCTCGCGATCGGCCGCGCGTTGATGACGAACCCCAAGCTGCTGATCCTCGACGAGGCGACCGAAGGCTTGGCGCCGCTGATCCGCAAGGAGATCTGGCGCGGCCTTGCGGCGCTCAAGGCCGACCGACAGGCGATCCTGGTGATCGACAAGAATCTCGATGCGCTGCTGGCCCTCGCCGACCGGCATGTAATCGTCGAAAAGGGCCGCGTGGTCTGGCGCGGCACCTCGGCCGAACTCGCCGCCGATCCGGGGCTGCAGCACCGCTATTTGGGCGTGTAACGCACTCTTCATACCGCCGCTTGTGGAAAACCTTGACCGTGCGAGTCCGCGTGATTCACACTCTCGGTGTCGAGCGCCCCATGTCGATTCGCGGGTGAGCCGCGGACGACCGAGGGGCAAGGTGGGCGCGCCTTACGCGCCCTTCCGGCGACCTACGACGCGCGGCGCGGGAACGCCGCCGGTCGCCGCCACGAAAGGAGGTGATCCGTGCAACAAGGATCGTTCAACGCCGGCCATACGTCGGCAAGTGCCGCTTCGGACCGGGCTATGGCCTGGGACCGCCGCGCCACGCTCTCCTGAGTGGCGAAGGTGCCCGACGGCCGCCGAGGCGGCCGGGGCACGAACGGCATTCGATCCGTCCCCGCCGGGTCCCGCCCGGCGGGGATATTTTTTTGCTTTGTGCTAGATTCGCAGCCATGGGCGATTTGCTTCTCGACGACCCCGCGCCTTTCGTGCGCCGCCTGACGCTGAACCGGCCCGAGGCGCGCAATGCGCTGTCGACCGCCTTGCTGGGCGAGATCGCCGACGCACTGGACGCGGCGGCGGCGGACGATGCGATCCGCACGGTCGTGATCACCGGCGGCCCCAAGGTTTTCGCGGCCGGGGCCGACATCAAGGAACTCGCCACTCGCGACGTGCCGGGCGCGCTGCTCGATACGCGCGTCGGGCATTGGTCGCGCGTACGCCGCTTTCCGAAACCGCTGCTGGCGGCGGTCGCCGGTTTCGCGCTGGGCGGCGGCTGCGAGCTCGCCATGCACGCCGATATCGTCGTGGCCGGCGAGGACGCGAAGTTCGGGCAGCCCGAAATCAATCTCGGTATCGTTCCCGGGGCGGGCGGCACCCAACGTCTCGCCCGGCTCGCGGGCGCGCAGATCGCCATGAAACTGGTGTTGAGCGGCGAATTCCTCGACGCGGCCGAAGCCAAGCAATGCGGACTGATCGCGGAGATCGCGTCCGATCCCGCCGCCCGCGCGCTCGACCTCGCCGTCAAGATCGCCGCCAAACCGCCGCTCGCCGCGCGCCTGGCCAAGGAGTTGGTCCTCGCCGCGCGCGACGCGCCCCTCGACGTCGGCCTCGCATTCGAGCGCAAGGCGTTCGCCGCCTTGTTCGCCACCGCGGATTTCAAGGAGGGAGTCGGCGCCTTCCTCGAGAAGCGGAAACCAAACTTCGCCGGCAAATAGGAGGAAACCATGAACCGTCGTTCCTTCGTTTTTGCGTTGGGCGGCCTCCTCGGCGCGTCGTCGATCGCGCATGCCCAGCAGGGCCAAGGCCAAAGCCAAACCCGCGGCAACCAAGGCGGCGAAACGCGCGGCCGCGAGCGCGCCGATGAAGTCCGCGAACGCAACCAGGACCGGCGCGACGACCGGCGTGAAAGCCGGCCCGAGCGGCGCGAAGATCGCGGCGAGCGGCGGGACGAGCGACGCGAAAGTCGCGGCGAGCGCCGCGAGAACCGTCCGCAAAGCCAAGGCAACCGGAACTGACCGGCGCTACCGGCGCGCGGGCGTGCCGCTTTCCATCAATAGGCGGCGCGCCCGTTCGGCTTCCTCGGGCGTCATGCGCCGAGCGATTCCTTGCGCGAGATCGCGCGCGCGCCGCCGGTCCTCGCCGTCGATCGACGCGGCCGCGCGGATCGCATGAATGTAGGCGGCAACGCGATC